>DASTGE010000379.1:0-7350 GCA_035719405.1 Burkholderiaceae bacterium | reverse complement strand
CATGGCCGCGAGGAACTGGTTCTTCACCATGCTCTGTCGCTGTGCGAGCTCCAGCGCGTGCGCGCGCTCGGCCGAAATCCGGTCGGTGAGAAAGCGCAGGCGGAACACCTCCGACAGCCGCCGCTCGGAATTGCGCGCGGTGTTGAGCAGCAGCCCCAGGAACAGCAGCAGGCCCACGCCGGCAAAGAGGCCGAGGCGGTCGCCACGCGCGAGCAGGGCGACGGCGGTCGGCCCGATCATCGGGACGACATAGGCGGCGGTGGCGGCGAAGCGCACCTGCAGTCCGAAGGTCGCCACCGAGGCGACACAGCACAGGCTGGCCGCCACCTGCGCAACCACCTCCGTTGACGCGGCACTGGTCATCCATGCGCCACCCAGGCCCCAGCACGCGCCGTCGAGCGCCAGTAGCGCGGCGGTCCCGTGCTGCCAGGCCCTGCTGCCTGGCCGTTCGCGCAGCCGGTACACCTGTGCCTGCACGATGCGGGGCAGCGCGACAGCGAGCTTGAGCACCACCCACGACAGCAGCAATCCTGCGGGCACGCTGTCGGACAGATGAGCCGCCAGACCGAGAGCGAACGCGGTCCCGATGATGGTGCCGGAGGTGGTGTGGCCGAACACCATGCGCAACTGCTCCGCCTCGACCTGCGCGCGGATTTCGGCGTCAGCCACGGCATCAGCGGCGGCCACGGAGCCAGGATCGGCGCGGCTGGCGGGACCTGCGGCGACCGCGCCGCGGTCTGGCGCGGGGCTGGCGGCGATAGAGTCCTCCTTCACAAAACGCGGGGACGCGAAAGGCGCTCCACTGCGGCGGACGGGAGAATTCAACCATAACGATCGCAAGGAGTCATCCAGAGCGTTCCCGGCCCTCCGCGTGGGCCGGTCGTCAGCCGTGAATTAATGCCGGGCCCTGGCGATGGCTTCGACGCGCGCCAGAGTCGCAGTCAGCTCCTCGGGGGAGCATGGCCTGCGCAGCACTTCATAGCCGGCGGCAACCGCGCGGTCGATCTCGTTGCCGTGGGCCGACAGCAGGACGACGGGAAGCGAGGGGTGCACCGCACGCAGGCGCTGCACAAAACCGAGGCCACCGAGGCCGCCCGACGTCGCAACATCCGACAAAACGATGTCGAACTTTTCCCGCTCGAGGCGCTCGAGCGCAGACTCCGAGCCCGGCACCCACTCGACCGCATACCCGAACTGCGTGAGCAATGCGCGTGTCGGCTCGACCAACTCGACGTTGTCCTCGACATACAGCAGGCGCCGCCGCGGCAACGCATGTGCCGCCGCCAGATCGCCGCGCCGCGCGCCCGTGCGCTCTGCCGCCGGCAGCCACATCAAGACAGTGGTGCCGCGTCCCGGAGTGGAGTCGATGTGCACGAAGCCGCCCGACTGGGTGCAGAAGCCATGGACCTGCGACAATCCCAGCCCCGAGCCCTGGCCCTCATCCTTGGTGGTGAAGAACGGCTCGAACACGCGCGGCAGAGTGTCGGCGTCAATGCCGGTACCGCTGTCCTGCACGGCGATGACCACCATGCCGACCGGCCCGGAGTGCACGTCGTTGTAGGCCGAGATCGTGAGCTGCCCGCCCTGGGCCATCGCGTCGCTCGAATTGACCGCGAGGTTCAGCAACGCGACCTCCAGTTCGGACGCATCCACCTCCACGGGCGACACATCGGCCGACACCCGCAACTGCAGCACCACCTCCCTGCGCACCGATGTCTGCAGCAGCGGGATCAGGTTCGGGAGCCACGCACGCAGGTCGACCCGCGTCGTATGGGTCGCGCGCTGGCGCGCGAACGACAACAGCTTCTGCGTCAGCTGTCGCCCGGTATCGACTGCACGCAAGATCGCCTGAAGCGCCCCTTCGGCCGAGGTGGCCGACGGCTGGCGCTTGAGCAGCGCCACATTGTTCCCGACCACCGAAAGCAGATTGTTGACGTCGTGGGCAACCCCACCCGTGAGCCGCCCCAGGGCCTCCAGCCGCTGGCTTGTTGCCAGTCGCTGTTGCGCCTGTCTTGTTTCCTCGACGGCTGCCGCGACGCGACGCTCCAGCACCTGACGGCCCTCGAGCAGCCGGCGACTCGCCTCAGTGAGCGTCAAGCCCGCCGTATCCAGCTCCGGCACCCCGGCAGGCAAATACTCTGCCGCCGCACCTGACTTCAACGCCTCGGCTGCCGCGCGCAACCTCTGGGCAGGAATGGCGATGCCGCGCGCCGCGAGCACGGCTGACGCCAGCGCCAGCAACATCAGCAGCCCCGCCGCGATGGAGACTTCCGTGAGCGAGCGGCCAAGGCCGGCGCCCAGCGCTCCGTCGGGTACTCCGATCACGAAGGTCCAACCGTAGGATGGCACCCGGCTGAAGAACGCGGTACTGCGTACACCCTCCAGCGTGATCGAGGTCATGAGTCCCTCGGCCTGCTGCCCCAGCCGCGCACGCAGGTCGGCTGTTGCAAGATGGCCGATCCACTTCTGGGGGTTCGGCTGCCGGGCCACAACCATGCCGCTGCGATCGACTACCGCAACGGTCCAGTCCGCCGGCAAATGCTGCTCCTCGATCACACGCTGCAGGTGATCGGGCTGTACAACCAGACTCAAACCCGCACCGGGCCCCAGCTTCGGCACCGGGACGCTGATCGCGATCACCTGCCTGCCAGTCAAGGGGCCGACCAAAAGATCCGAGATGGTGGCCCCGGAGGCAAGAGTTCGTACCGTCGGCTCGCTGCCCGGCGCACGGCGAGCCAATGGCGCACCGAACGGTCGGGACGTATTGAGCAGCATGCCCTGACCGTCGTACAGCACCACCCAGCCGCCCAGGGCCTGCGTCGCTTCACGCGCCTGCGCGTGAAACGCTGCGAAGTCGCGGGAGGCGATGCTTGGCGATGTGGCGAGGGTCCATGCGACCGCTTCGCGCCGCCCCAGCTCACGGTCGACGACCATTGACAGTGCCCGCGCCGTCTCGCGCAGCCGGACCTCGGTCGATTGCTTCTCGCGCTGAAACGTCGAGGCGACGAGCCATACCGTCGCAGCCAGCGACGGAACGACCACGCAAAGCACCAGCATGAACAACCGAAGGCGAACCGACATCGAGGCCCCTGTGCCCGGGCCAGTCTAAACCGTTGCGCTTCACGTTCGGACATGCAATTTCGTCAGCGTGACGGAAGGCTGCACCTGGACCAATGCCCCCGCGGGGCAGTTCGTCGGCAAGGCAGGCGTTTCGTTCTGGATCAAATCATGACCCATTCGCCAATCGCACATGATTGGGATTCCCGGCATGCCCTCCAACGCCTAGGATTCGTTGTGCTCATCACAAGCACAAGAAGAACTAGATCGACTGACAGAGAGAGGCCCGCTTTGAAGAACGTACTCGTGATCTCAGACCAGCCACTGGCCGTGTTTGCGCTGCGCGCAATGCTGGCGCGCCCGGCCCTCGTGGCACAGGTGCATGACGCCAACCACCTGAGCGAGGCGATGCAGATGCTGTCGGGGCGACAGCCCTACGACATGATCGTTCTCGACCTCGACACGGGCGGTGTGCGCCCGGTGAGCACGTCAGCGCTGTTGCGCCAGATGTGGCCGGAGATCCCGCTGGTTCTTCTGTGGTCGGAAGAGAGCCAGGCGGACTGGGTGCAGTCGGCCGACCTGCACATTGCGGCATGCCTCAGCAAACGCATAGACACCGAGACACTGCGCAGTTCCTTGCGCTCGATGTTGTCGCGCGTCAGACCATCGCAACACAACAGGTCCGCTACTCCTCCTGCCCCGGCGCACGCCGGTTGAGCAGCAGCACGGCGTCGACGACCGCGCGGCTGAGATCGTCGCGCGCCTGCACATCGGCAAGGCGCGCGCGGTCTGCCTCGCCGAGCGCGCACTCCTCTGCACCCAGCAGTGCCACGGGCACCAGCGCCTGCCCGGTCTGCGGGCCATCGAACAGCGGCTCCCATTCGTCGGGTCGAAGCGCGACGGCGTGCAGGAAGCCGATGCACCAATCCTCAGCGTCCACGCATTCGACGCCTTCGTCCTCCGCCACGCTGAACACCGGCTCCCACTGATCCGGATCCTGAGCGAGGCGACAGGCGATGCTGTGCAGATGGCGCAGCACCAGCACGCTCACCCGCTTGCGCTGGCGCGCGCTCTTGAACGGAGCGCCATCCGGGCCATCGCCTCCCCACACAACGGGAAGCCACTCGCAGGTCTGCAGGCGGTCGATGAGCCGCGGACCGACGAGCAGGCCTGTGCAGTAGCCGTCGAGTCCCTCGATGTTCATGGCCCCCTCGGCGGGCAATGTCCTGAGCGTCTCGTCCAGGTCGTCAAGTTCTGCGTCCGACAGAGGACGGTCGTCGAGGTTCGGGTTGTAGTCCGGATACTCCATGTGTTCAGGCTCTGGCCATGTGTTTGCAAACTGAAGCGATGCGTCGCCGCATTGTCACCCGCGGCCGACGACCGCCCGAGTGATCAGCAGCGCATAGGCCGCGATCGCGATGGCATGACCAACGCCAGCCGTGAGCAATGCGAGCGGGTGCTGGAAGCCTGCGGCGGTGACCCGCAACGCAAGGCTGGCGCTGAGCAGCACCAGCGGAAAGGCAAACCAGGCCGTATAACGCAGCGGCTCTTTGGACATCGACATGAGCAGCCTCGGCACATGTGCGAACAGCGTCGAGAACGCGAACCCGAGCAGCAGCGCGTGCCAGGCAGGGCCGCCGGCGGCAAACGGCAGCCAATGTCGGGACAGACCGAGCAACGATGCCACCAGCAGCCAGGCATCCGCGGCCCGGGTCGCTCGCGATTCCCACCCTGCCCAGCCTCCGTCCCGTGGCTGCGGCGTCTTGCCGCTCAAGAGCACGAGCGCGAGCAACAGGCACCCAGTCCATTGAATCAGCGCGGGGACCTCGCTGGGTGCGGGGATCGGCAAGCCGAGCGTCGCCTCGAGGCCTGCCACGAGCATCGACAGCGGCAACAGCACGATGGCCGCGCCAAACGCCACCGCCGCCAGCGGCCGCGTGCGAAGGCTGCTCAGGACGTCCTCGCGCTCGGAGACGATGGTCAGCACGAGAAACGCAAGCCATCCCGGCAGCGCCAGATGCGCGAGAGCGCCCTGCAGCCAGAGCAGATTCCCCACACTCCAGCATGCCGCGCCGAGGATGCGCAGCAACAGCGGAAGGCGCATCGAGCCGCGTGCGGCTTCGAAGACACAGCCTGACATCAGCGCGAAACCCGCGACCAGCCAGGCAATGAGAGCGGCCTGCACCGGTGCGCCGCTCCAGGCCATGAGGCCTCCCACGGCCGAGGCGACAGGGGCAAGCAGCCAGGCCGTCCGCCCTACTGCGATAAAGCGCTCCAAAGCGACCAGCGTGCCGAAGAACCCGGACACCAGCAGCAGACCATGCAACGCCAATGCGGGGCCGCGCGGCCCCGGTGCGCCAAAGCGGGCGAGGCCGCCGGCGATGCCGAGGACAAGATTGACGACAGCCAGCAGCGCGCATGCGGCGACGATCAACGCCGCCGGCCGCGACCAGGACGGCAATCGCCCGGCATCTGCGGGATGAAGACGGTTCCACGAACGATGCATGGTCAGGAAGCTCAGGGCGCCCGCAGGCAAACCGAACTCGAGCGCGACTACCGCGACGCCCTGCCGCGGCCGCGTGCAAGGGATCGGGAGTTCGCCTTCGGCCTCGCCGACGGTGAGGGCATCCCCTCGACCAGTTCGCCGAGGGCCTCGATCGTGTTCCTGTCGTTGACCATGCCGGCACGGGCCCGGTCGATCGCGCGGCGGCAGTTGTCGATCAGCATGGCGTGTGCCTTCACCGACGGAGCCAGGCGGCTGTCTTTGGGCACCGTGTCGTCGCTCCCCCGGACCGGCGGCCCAAGCACTTCGTCACAACGTTTGACCGCCTCTGCTGCGCGCACTTGGCCGGCGCGGGCCCGCTGCACCAGCGACCTCAGCTCCGCCACCATTCGGCGCGATTCGTCGAGAGCCTTTCTGGCGTCCATCGCAGATGGAACGTCAACGGTAGCGATCTCCGCCTGGCGGCTTGCCGCGCTCGTTCAGGTATTCGCAAACCCGATCGGCCCGGTTACCCACCATGAGCACGGCTTGCCGGATCCTGTCGGGCGGCACGCCGAGCGAAAGCGACCAGTCGCGCAGTTCGCGGTCCTCGTCGACGTTGATCCGTGCCAGGTCCGCGCCGCGCCGCAGCTTTCGATCGTCCGCCATCTTCGTCCTTGCTTTGGTCGTCCTACCCTGGGCAGCGAGCAGTCGCCGTGCCTGGGGCGTGCGTTATAACGCGACGCCGATAAAAGCACCATTCCCGACGTCAACCCTCCGCCTTTGCGCCTGCGTCCTCATGCTTGCCGGCGCTCAGCCCTCGCGGCCTCACCGGTCTCGTCGGCCACCTGCTCAATGACCCGCCCGGCTTCGATCGCTCCGAAACGATCACCGCCGACCGCGAGATCGTGTCATTCTTCGTCCGCCACCTCGCGCCTGCGCCATGAGGCGCGAGGACGTTGGCCGTCTGCCTAGCGGTCGCCGCGCGGATCGATCCGCGAGTTGGGATCCGTGCCTGACGGATGGTCGCGCACCTCGGGTTCAGGCGGCGCCGTAGCCCTCGCGCGTGTTGCGCAGCGCGGCCTCGATGCGACCACATCATGAACATGCTGTACCCATCATCCCCCTCGATCGCCGCGCTGCCACCCCAGCCCATCAGCCAGGAGGTGCTGCGCGAGAAGTACGCCAAGGGCGACGAGCGCTCCGCCGAAGACGTCCGGCGGCGTGTCGCCCGGGCACTCGCGGAGGCGGAGATCACCGGGCAACGTGAGCAGCGCCACGCAGAATTCGAACAGGCGCTCGAGCAGGGCTTTGTGCCGGCCGGCCGCATCCTCTCGGCCGCGGGCTGCGGACTGGAGGCCACGCTCATCAACTGCTTCGTGCAGCCGGTGGGCGACTCCATCAGTCACGACGACGATGGCCACCCCGGCATCTATACGGCACTGGCGGAGGCGGCGGAGACGATGCGCCGTGGCGGCGGTGTCGGATATGACTTCTCGCGCATCCGGCCGCGCGGCGCGTACGTCGCCGGCACTCATTCCAGCGCGTCGGGGCCGGTGTCGTACATGCGTGTGTTCGACCGCTCCTGTGAGACGGTGGAATCGGCCGGCGCACGGCGTGGCGCGCAGATGGGCGTGCTGCGCTGCGACCACCCGGACATCGAGGAATTCATCCACGCCAAGGACCGGGGCGACCTCAACAACTTCAACCTCTCGGTGGGCCTGACCGATGCCTTCATGCAGGCGGTGGAGGCCGGGGCCGAGGTGGCGCTGGTGCATCGCGCCGAGCCCGGCCCGGCGCAAAAGAGCAGC
>DASTGE010000378.1:0-3706 GCA_035719405.1 Burkholderiaceae bacterium | reverse complement strand
GAGCGCCGGGCACGTTCGCGCGACGACGCGACGCCATGCACGCAGCGATTGCCGACTGGGAGGTGCCACACGAGGCCTGGTGCCGATTGGTGCCCTGCCTGCAGCTGCCCGACGCGAACGACGTGCACGTTCTGGCCGCGGCGATCGCCGGTCACGCCGATTGCATCGTGACGTCGAACCTGAAAGACTTCCCCGAGCAGCTGCTGGCCCCCTTCGGACTGCAGGCGATTCATCCGGACGAGTTCCTGATCGCACAGCTCGATCTTGACGAGCTCACGGTGCTCGCCGCCTTCAAAGAGCAGCGGCGCAGGCTGCAGCGGGGCGATTTCACCCGACGCGTTCGCCGACGCGCTCGAGCGCAATGGCTTGGTCGCCACCGCGCAGCGGCCGCGCGAGGCAGGGGCGTTGATCTGAACATGAGGGGCACCTGCAAACAGAGGGGTCTCCCGAGCCCCTGAGAAGAACACTCATCTGACTCGTCCGCGTGGCGGTAGCGGTTGGCGCACAGCGACTCGAACGGCAGATCTGGGCATCAGATTGTCAAGATACCCTCGACTTGGCCCTCGCATTCTCGGCTCGGCCTGTTGATTCTGCGACTTATCAATATGCAATTAAGGGTTTTGGAATGCGAATTCAATCCCTCAATTGAGAGCCAAAAGCGAATACGGCAAAGCCAAGACGACCGCAACGCGCAAGCACCTCAATACGTCAGCAACTTAAACACGGAGCGACCATTACTGGCCAGAAAAATTGGATTCGCGACCTCTAAATCGAAACCTTCTCCGACTCGGCGCCCTGCTTGCCTACCGCGCCTGACTCAACTTGCTCGCCACTGGAGCTTGGGCCCACGTTTAATCGTCGCCGCAATCCCGTCGCCAGACGCAGTGCAGTTCGCTGCACGCCCTTCAACAGCCGATCCACGCGAGCGAATTCCTTGTCGCACTCGGCGTTTGAGATGTAGCCTCGCAGTCGCAGGTACTCGAGAAGGCTGAAAAGCCGATCCGCTTTCATGAGCAGCATGAGGTACGTGCCGCAATGAGGCGACACAATCTCTGCGGGCACGAGCAGCGGCCCCACCCCATAGCGCACCGATTGCGTGACTCCGTTGTCAGCCATCACCTGATTCGCCTTGACGATTCGTTCATCGACCTCGTCGCTTGCGGCCTTGATCGAGTCGGCCACCATTTGCTCAGCCTGTGCGAGCAATTCAGGATGGTCGCGCAGCTTCTCGTGCGAGCGTGCGTGGACCTCCATGAAGTGAAAGTTGAACGCGGTATAGCTGTAGTAGCGGACGAAGTGGGACTTGATCTTCGGATGGCTGAATGAGCAATCCTCGATGTCGCGTGCATCCTCGATCCTCGCCAGCGTGCCCGCGTCGTTGGTGCCGATGCGCGCGTAGTACTTCGCATTGATGCCCGGCACCGATGCGCATCGGGCGAAGAAGGTTTCGTCCGGTCGCCCTGAGCGCTCGAAAGCCGCCTGCAACTCGGCGGTGTAGAACTGCGAAAACGGAACCTTGATCTCCATGTCGTCGACTCCCGATGGCGCTGTGCATCGTGCAACTTCATGATCTCTGCTGCCATGCGGAACCGCCGACCGTAGCGCCTTGGTTCCGAGTTCCGCCCTGATTGACCCGCAGCGCCCCGTTCTGTACCTTCTAGTCCCAAGGACGAGCTGGCATCCGGCATAAGCCAAGCGAGCGACAGCGACCTCATCCCGCACCGGGTAGCAGGTTTCGCACCGAATTTGGAATCCGTCTCCTGTGCCTTTGCAGGCCAGAAGCGTGACGACGTCAGCTGACGCGTCGTCGACGCGGTCACCCGCGCCACCGAGCCAGCGAACTCGAAGCGACCGGCAACGCGCCGGCCTATCCAACCCGTTGGGGGCAGAAAGTCCCCCACCTGGGAGCACTTTGCCTCCGCAATCTTCAAGGAGGTAAAGCATGAGCGCATTTGCCGTCTCCGGCGTCGAAAGCGATGCACTCTTTCCCGAGATGCCGTCGACGCTCAATAGCGAGGAGGCCGCGTCGTGCATCGAGGATTCGTGCGTCGGCAAAGCATCGTGCTCGCACGACTGCCACCCGCTGACCGACGAAGAGATGCTGCGCCTGGCCCAGCACTTTCTCGACCAGAGTGAGCCGCTCATCAATGTCGTCGCGCCGCCAGCGTGGGAGGACGCGGACGACATCTTCGGCGGTGAGGTGTTCGACGACGAGCGCATTGAGTATCTGCGGCAGGCGTCCTTCAACCCGACACCCGCACAGAAGGAGGACCTCGCCCGGCGATTGATGGCCAGCGAAGCCGTTCGCTATCCCGGCTGCACTGGATCGTTCCTGATCGCGCTCGCGTTGACGTACCGAAGGATCCTATTGGATCCGACGGCCGATCCGCATGACAAGGTCGAGGTCCTGCGCCGTATGTACAGCAATAGCGAGCCGCAGTGGATGACGGCGGAGATCGTCTACCTGCATTTCGTCCTGCTGGACCAATGCCGGTATCTCTGCCGTGACAGCGCGAGCCTGGAGCGCAAGGAAGAGACGCTGCGATGGATCTTCACCGATCCGGAGCTGGAAGACCGGCCGTTCTCGTTCAAGAACTGCGTGAAGCTGGTCACCGGCAATCCGCCGGATTTCGGAGCGGTGTACAGGCGGATGAAGGAAGCGCTCCAACCCGCGATCGCGCAGTGGTTGAGCGAGTCGCTCGCGCGCAAGCGCGCTGCGGACAACAGCCAGCCCGAGCTCTTCGACCTTTGAGCACGGTGAGCGTTCGAACCGCTTCAGGTTCGGACGCTTCGCCGACACCTGCCTGCGACACCTCGCGATTGCCTGTCCCGACGGCGGTCATTCGCGAGCTGTTGCTCCACCGATGTTGCTTCCCATCGGGAAGGAACGGGCAGCTGGTCCCGCCGTGAACAACACGACATGCCAGCGACATGAGCAACGGCCGATGGGCCTGAACTGGGAGAAACACGATGAACGAGATCGATCGGCAAACCCTTGTCACCAACTTGGGCGCGATCCTGCTCCTGCTGTTCCTTTACGAACTCGCAGCGCAGTTTGATGACGAGAGCGAGCCACGGGTCAGGCAAGGAGAGAGATCAACCTGCCGAGAACAGGCGGCAAGCAATCCGCTCAATGGCACGTCCACACCAAATGACGGCACAGCAGAACAGTAAGCGACCGATGATGAAGGAGCTTGAGATGCAAATCGGATTGGAGAGGTCCTTTGCCTCGCAGCCCGCCCAACTGGTGCTGGCGGATGACGAGATCGTCGACCTGGTGAAGGAAAGCGAAGTGAGGACCGGCAAGGCCGGGCGGCGGTTCGTGATCCTGGGCGCGGAGCGTCTTGCGTACCGCGTCCTGGCACATGTCGGCGGCCTGGAAATTACACGCTTCGACGAAGGCGGACGCCCGCGCGAATGCGTCTACGTGCCCGTCGGATCCCTCGATCAGCACCCCCTGATGCATGCACAGCGCGCCGGGTGCCTCTACACGCAACCGCTCACGCGCTGAGGCGCGCGATTGCAAGGAGCATGAAATGACAGAAGCCGCAGAGATCAGGCTTACCGTACGGCGGCGCGATGGGAGAGTTGTCGCGTTCGACCGCGCTCGCATCGAGCACGCACTGGCTTCGGCCTATTTGGGAGATGCGGACGGTCGCCCGCGCCACGTCGGGGGCAACGAATTGCTTCCTGCCGAGCGCGACAA
>DASTGE010000377.1:0-4472 GCA_035719405.1 Burkholderiaceae bacterium | reverse complement strand
ACCTCTTGAGCAGTTGTAGCTCTTGATGATTACGTGATCGTCGATGACCTCGATACCGCTGACATTGAAAAAGCGTTCATCGGTGATCGCTCCGATCGACTGCGCTGGGAGCATTGCCGCGCATGTAGCCAGCCTGTCAGTGCGACAACTCGTCTGACAAGTGAGCCGCGTCCGGCTGGGTATTGATGATGCCTGCTGCCACGTGGCCGGCGGGGACGTGCAAGGCCGCGCTTTCGATGTGGCCGGTCTGGTCGTCGAAGAAGAAGTCGGGCTCGAACTCACGCAGGAACTCGCCTTTGGGCAGGCCGCCCAGGAACATCGCCTCGTCGACGTCGACACGCCAGTTCATCAACGTACGGATAGCACGCTCGTGCGCCGGCGCGCTGCGTGCAGTCACTAAAGCGGTACGCAGCCGCATGCCCTGTGAGGACAGGCGCTGCAGCCGGTGCAGGGCCTCCAGCAACGGCTTGAAAGGCCCGGGCGCGAGCGGTGTTTCCGCCTGCTCGCGCTCATGGGCCTGGAAGGCATCCAGGCCGCCGCGCTGGAATACCCGCTCTGCCTCGTCTGAGAAGAGCACGGCGTCGCCGTCGAAGGCAATGCGGACTTCGTTCGGGTGGGCGTCGGACGCCCGCGCCGAATGCGGGTACACGCGCGCGGCCGGCACGCCGGCAGCAAGGGCAGACCGGACGTCCGCCTCGTTGGTCGAGAGGAACAGATGGGCGTTGAGCGGCCTCAGGTAGCGCCAGGGCGAGGTGCCCCGCGTGAAAACGCCCCGCTCGATCGGAAGGCCGTAGTGCTGCGCTGAACGGAACACGCGCATTCCGGACACCGGATCGTTGCGCGAAAGGATCGCAACCTCGACGAGCGGCTCTCGCGCGTTGAACGCGAGCAGCTTGTTGACCAGAGAGAACGCGACACCCGGCCGCGCGGGCGTGTCGAGCCGCTCGAGTTGCAGTTGCATGTAAGCCCGGTCATCGCTGGCTTCGAAGACCTGGTTTTCCTCCTCGAAGTCGAACAGCGCACGGGAGGAAATGGCGACGACGAGTCGGCCGGCGAGTGAAGCAGGCATGGAAGGATGATAGGGGCAGTGTGGCCCTTTGCCTCCGCGCTGCCAGGCGGGGGTCAGCGATCAGTGCACAAACCCGATCGCGCCTTTCTTCTGCGATGGGTCCGGAAGGTCGCGCACCTCGACGGTCACGCGTCCATCGAGCTTGGCGTTTCCAAAGGCAGTCATCCATGCGCGGCGCATCTCACGAGGTGCCAACTCGCCCATGCGCTCGATCACGGCATCGGACGGCTGCGGATCGAATCTGCTGCCCCAGTCGTGCATCCCCCGCAACCTGGCGTAAAGGCGTCGGGCGATGGCGCGGGCAGCGTCCGGGTCGGGGGACTGCACCTCGAACACGTTCATCCGGTTGAGGATTGGCTCCGGGATCGACCGCTCGTCGTTCGCGGTGGCGACCCAGATCACCTGGCTCGCGTCGATCGCGACTTCCGCGAATTCGTCAGTGAAGCTGCCCGCGGTATCGACCTCCAGCAGGCTGTAGAGCGCGCCCATCGGGTCGTAGGCGTGCTCGCCGCGCGCCTTGTCGATCTCGTCGACCACCATCACCGGGTTGGCATACTGGCCGTCGACCAGGGTCTCGAAAACCTTGCCTGGCCGGGCGCCTTTCCACTGGCTCGAAGCGCCCGAGAGCACCCAGCCGGCGGTCAGCGAGCTCATGGAAATGAACCCGAGCCCCGTACCGAGCAACTGAGCCACCTGCCGGGCGAAGTGCGTCTTGCCGACGCCCGGCGGACCGAGCAGCAGCATCGGAGTGATCTCGAGCGCGTCACGGCTGTCCTGGCACAGAGCGAGCTGGCGCCGCAGGTCGTCGAGCACTTCGTGGAAATTGGGCAACTCGTCGTAGAGATGGTCCATCACCGGCAGCCCGGAGGGCTTGACCTGGAATCTCTCAGGTCCCTTTTCCAGCATGCGCTCGTATGTCGCACGCAGGTGCTCGTGCTCTTTCGCCGGAAGCTTGTGCAGCCGCCGCTCCACTTCGTCGACCCGGTACATCGTGCGCATTTGGGCGATGGGAATCCCATTGCGTCGCGTCACTGGCACCAGGTCGGTCGAACCACTCATACGCAATCTCCCGTCAGCCGTTCGCCACACCATTGCGGCGAGGCGCAACCCGCAGACGGCTGAACTGAAAGCACGCCGGTTCTGCCGAATCGCGCCATGCAATCTTTAGCAGGATTGACCCCTGCCTTGCAAGAGGACAATGCAACATGCATGCCCCCTTTTCAGGGAATAGGGCGCGGCGACGGGATGAGGTGTGTCCTACTTGACCCAGGTGTTGAGCTGAATGATTGGCAGCAGCACGGCGAGCACGATCAGCATCACGACCGCACCCATGCCGACGATCAGCAGCGGTTCGAGCAGGGTTGCGAAAGCCATTGCGCGGCGCTGCACTTCCTGCCCGAGCTGGTTGGCAGCGCGCTGCAGCATGATGGGCAGCTGGCCCGTCTGTTCGCCCAGGCGGGCAAACATCGCCAGCAAGCCGGGAAACCGCTTCTTGCCCGCCATGGCCGACGCCAGCGGAGCGCCTTCGCGCACCTGCACCAGCGCGTCCATCGCGTCGACGCGCATCGCGCGATTCGAGAGGGTCTCGGCGGCTGCCTGCAGGGCCTTCAGGATCGGCACGCCCGCACCGGCCAGCATGGCCAGCGTGCCCGCGAAGCGGGCGGCGTTGTAGCCTCTGGACAGGCGGCCGATCAGCGGCAGCGTGAGCCAAGACGCGTCGAAGCGCTCGCGAAACCCTTCGTTGCGCAACGCCAGGGCGAGCGTGATGGCGGAGCCGGCCACGAGGGCCAGCATCAGCCATCCCCAGTGGCGGACGAAATCGCTGATGCCCAGCATGGCGACGGTCAGTCCGGGCAGCGCGCGCTTGCTCGTGGTGAACACCGAGGCCACCTGGGGTACGACATAGGTCACGAGGAAGATGACGATGACGACGGCGATCACGGAGACGATTGCGGGATACAGCGCAGCGCCGATCAGCTTGGCGCGCAGGGCCTGCCGCTCCTCGAGGTCATCGGCCAGTCGCTCCAGCACCCCGCCGAGCGCGCCGCTCTGTTCCCCCGCCGCGACGACGGCACGGTAGACCTCGTCGAACTCGCGCGGTGCACCGGCCAGCGCCCGCGCGAAGGGTGAACCCGCGTTCACCTCGGCGCGAAGGTGGGCGATCAACTGCCGCTGGCGGGGATCCTCTGCCTCGTCAGCAAGCGCCGTCAACGCGCGTTCGAGTGGGAGCCCGGAACCTACCAGGCCGGCGAGCTGTCGCGTCCAGACCGTGAGCGAAGTGGTGTTGAACACGCGACGGCCGAAGCGGGACAGGCCGCCTTCGGCTGCCGCGCCGGCGGCGACCTGCGTGACCTGCAGCGGCACCAGCGCCTGGGCGCGCAGCTGTGCACGCGCTGCCTTGGCGTTGTCGGCCTCGAGCAGGCCCGATGTCGACTTGCCGGCAGCGGTAAGGGCTTCGAAACGGTAGGCAGGCATGGGATGCGATCCGCTTACTCGCGCGTGACGCGCATGACCTCCTCCGGCGACGTGACGCCCTCGCTGACGAGGCGCTCACCATCCTCCCGCATGGAGCGCAGGCCGCCGGCTTCGGCCGCTACGAAGATCTGGCTCTCTGCCGCGCGGGAGTGGATCAGTGCGCCCACCTTGTCGTCGACCACCATCAGCTCGTAGATGCCCGTGCGTCCCTTGTACCCGGTCTGCCCGCACACTGCGCAGCCCACAGGGTGGTAACGTCCGCGGCCATCGCTTTTCTTGCAGGCCGAGCACAGCCTGCGCACGAGGCGCTGCGCCAGCACGCCCAACAGGCTGGAGCTCAACAGGTACGGCTCGACGCCCATGTCGATCAGCCGGGTGACGCTGGACGGTGCATCGTTGGTGTGCAGCGTTGCGAGTACGAGGTGGCCGGTGAGGGAGGCCTGGATGGCGATCTGGGCGGTTTCGTAGTCGCGAATCTCGCCGATCATGATCACGTCGGGATCCTGGCGCAGGATCGCGCGCAGCGCCTTGGCGAAGGTGAGGTCGATCTTCGGGTTGACCTGCGTCTGCCCGATGCCGGGCAGCTCGTATTCGACCGGGTCTTCCACGGTTAGCACGTTGGTGGTGCTCGTGTCGATCCGCTGCAGCGACGCATACAGTGTGGTCGTCTTGCCGGAGCCGGTCGGACCGGTGACGAGCACGATGCCATGCGGCTGCTGGACGAGCCGGTTGAACGCCCCGAGCACGCCGCCGCTCATGCCGAGGCTTTCGAGCGAGAACTTCGAGTCGCTCTTGTCCAGCAGACGGAGCACGGCACGCTCTCCATGCGCGGAAGGCAGCGTCGACACACGCACGTCGATCGCACGGCCGCCGATGCGCAGCGAGATCCGACCATCCTGCGGAAGCCGCTTCTCGGCGATGTCCAGCT
>DASTGE010000376.1:0-3095 GCA_035719405.1 Burkholderiaceae bacterium | reverse complement strand
CGCAGGCGATCAGGGACCATCTCTACCTCGCCGACGCGCCCGACCTGGACTTGATCATTCGGACGAGCGGGGAGCTCCGATTGTCAGGCTTCCTGCTTTGGCAGAGCGCCTACTGTGGATCGGCGTGCAATTGTGACCCCGGTTTGGGGGTAATCGGCGTCCAAAATTGACCCCCTGTTTTTAGTACGGCAGGTCCCCCGGCTTTTCGCTGGGTGGGCTGGGGGATGCTGGTTGTGGAGACGGTTGGCCGGATCAGACGGGCGTATTTTGTTCAGCACCGGACGATCAAGGCGATCGCGCGCGAGCTGAAGCTGTCGCGCAACACGGTTCGCAAGGTGATTCGGTCGGGGGAGACTGCCTTTTCGTATTCACGCGATGTGCAACCAAGACCGAAGCTGGGGGCGTGGGCTACGGAGCTGGAGCGACTGCTGGCGGAGAATGAGGTGCGGCCGAAGCGCGAGCGGCTGGACCTAATCCGGGTTTTCGAAGATTTGCGAGGGTCAGGTTACGCGGGCGGCTACGATGCGGTCCGCCGCTATGCGCGAGCGCGGCAGCGACGCCACGGGCGCGGGTTGGCCGAGGCGTTTGTGCCGCTCAGTTTTGCGCCTGGCGAGGCCTATCAGTTCGATTGGTCGCACGAAGTTGTGGTGCTGAACGGCTCCACGACGACGATCAAGGTGGCGCAGGTCCGGCTATGTCACAGCCGGATGCCGTTCGTCCGGGCGTATCCGCGCGAGACGCAGGAGATGGTCTTCGACGCGCACGACCGGGCATTTGCCTTCTTTCAGGGTGCGTGTGCGCGGGGCATTTACGACAACATGAAGACCGCTGTGGAAGCGGTGCTCATCGGCAAGGACCGGAAGTTTAATCGCCGCTTTCTGCGGATGTGCAGCCACTATTTGGTGGAGCCGACGGCCTGCACGCCGGCAGCGGGCTGGGAGAAGGGGCAAGTAGAAAATCAAGTTGGGGTTGTACGTGAGCGCTTCTTCAAGCCGCGACTTCGGTTCAAGAACTACGCCGAGCTGAATGCGTGGCTGCTCGATCAATGCGTGTCATATGCCAAAGCGCATTTGCATCCCGAATTTACCGGCCGCACCATCTGGGATGTATTCGAGACGGAGCGGTTCAGCCTGGTGCCGTATGCCGGCCGGTTCGATGGCTTCCATGCGCTACCCGCCGCGGTGTCGAAGACCTGTCTGGTCCGATTTGACAATAACAAATACTCGGTTCCCGCCACGGCGGTTGGACGGCCAGTCGAGGTTCACGCCTATGCCGACCGGATCGTAATTCGCCAAGACGGCCAGATCCTGACCGAGCACGAACGCTGCTTCCGGCGCGAGCAGACGATCTACGATCCCTGGCACTACGTTCCCGTGCTGACGCGCAAGCCAGGCGCGCTGCGCAATGGTGCGCCATTCAAGGCCTGGATCCTGCCTGGTGCGCTCGGGCGTATCCGTCAGAAGCTGAGCGGATCGGCTGATGGCGACCGGCAAATGGTGCAAATTCTCAATGCTGTTCTGCAAGACGGCTTGGCGCCAGTCGAGGCGACCTGCGCCGAAGCTCTCGCTGCGGGGGTGTTCAGCAGCGATGTGATCCTCAACGCTTTGGCCCGGCAGCGTCAGCCTGCTCTGCCGGCACCGATTCTCACGCCGGAAGCACTTCGCCTGCAGCACGAGCCAATTGCGGATTGCGCTCGCTACGACAGCCTGCGGAGCCAGCATGGAACGATCTGAGACCCTGGGCCTGATGATCCAGCTCAAACTGGCCGGCATGCGCGCTGCATTCGATGAGGTGCTCGCCAATGGGATCAAGCGCCAACATCCGGTTCAGCAGATTATTGGCGATCTGCTACGGGCGGAAATCGCTGAGAAGCAAGCCCGATCGATCAAATATCAGATCACCGTCTCCAAGCTGCCGTGGGCTAAAGAGCTCGCCGACTTCGACTTCAACAATACGCCGGTCAA
Source organism: Burkholderiaceae bacterium (assembly GCA_035719405.1). Lineage (GTDB taxonomy): Bacteria > Pseudomonadota > Gammaproteobacteria > Burkholderiales > Burkholderiaceae_C > CAMLIZ01. Next base: position 1,131 of record DASTGE010000376.1, on the reverse strand, counting down.
TGAGACGCTGGTGCGCGATCTCAGCGCCGGCGGTTTCCTGGCGCAGCAGCGCAATGCGGTGCTGGTCGGCGGAACCGGCACCGGCAAGACGCACTTGGCTGTGGCCATCACACGCAGCTGCATCCGTGCTGGCGCCAGAGCGCGGTTCTACACTGTCATCGATTTGGTCAACCGGATCGAGGCCGAGACGCGCACGGGGCGGCCAGGGCGTATTGCTGACCGCCTGACCCGGCTCGATCTCGTGGTTCTCGACGAGCTGGGTTATCTGCCGTTTGCCCAATCCGGAGGGCAGCTGTTGTTTCATCTGATTAGTCGCCTGTACGAGCGCACTTCGATCATCGTCACCACCAATCTGATTTTTGCGGAATGGCCTTCGGTATTCAGCGACGCGAAAATGACGACCGCGCTGCTCGACCGCCTTACGCATCATTGCGATATCATCGAGACTGGCAACGAGAGCTGGCGCCTCAAGCATCGCTCCTGAGCGGTTCTGTCGCGAGCCGCGGCATCTTGGATCTGCCCGCCGTCACGTCAGTCCTCAGGCGAGCAATCCGCCACGACAAAGTTCTTGAGCTGGCGAATCCCGGCCATGCCGAGCATGGCGCCGTGCTCGCGGCCATCCGGGCCGCTATGCGCCGCATGGCGGTGACCTGCGGCCAGCCTGGACGGCCGCTGCGCGCGGCGCAGCCGGAGATCAGGCCGGGACGGAGAAACAGCCGCCAGCCGAACCGAGAAACATGCTGATCAATCCGTCAAAGTGACCAAAACTGGGGGGTCAATTTTGGAAGCCGATAGGGGGTCAGTTTTGAACGCCAATTGACACCGAGGTTGTCAGCCGCGATCGCGCCAGCCTTTATGCGGACGCCGCGCGCCAGGGCGCACCGCAGGCGCGGCAGATTGCTGACCGCTTCCACTTGTTGAAAAACTTCCGGGAAGCCATCTGCCGCGGGCGCTCCATGGCGTAATCTCCCCCGGCGTGCCAACGCCGGTTACGAGTCGTCGAACCACTCGGAGATTACGCCACCCCCAATTTCCACCATATCCGCGACGGCACCTCGAACAGGCGTAAATTACTCAGATCGTCATACGAAATCTCGAGGAATAGAGCGATCCCACTCGCGACAACACACC
>DASTGE010000375.1:0-9652 GCA_035719405.1 Burkholderiaceae bacterium | reverse complement strand
CACATCGCGGCCTGCTGCTGGCGCGTGACGATGTCAGGCGATGGCTGGAGCAACGCGGGGACACGTCCGAGTAGTTCCTGGCGTGACGCGCCGACGATTTGGGAGTAGGTGGGGTTGAGGTCCAACACGCGAAGCTCGGCGTCGGCGATCAGCAAGCCTTCATGGAGGTGCTGGAACAGGCTGGCGGAAAGCCGCTGGCGTTCCTCGGCCATGCGCCTCTCGGTCACGTCGGCGAGCGAGGCGATGAGGCGTGTGGGTGTCGTATCCCGACCTCGTTCGGCGACACGCAGATGGAAGTCGAACCATTTCCAGCCGGCGTCCGTCTGAATGCGAAGCTCCAAGCGAAAAGCGTTGTGGCCGGCCCTTCGGATCTCTTCGAGCGCCTGGCTGATCCTGACACGGTCCGCCTCGTGCACCCGCGCGAGCCACCCTTGCAGATCTGACGTGCCGCGGCCATCGGGATCGCCCAGCAAGCGACGCCAGCGGCGCGAGGTAAAGCCCCGGCGTCGACGCAGATCCCAGTCGGCGACACCGAGGTCGAAGCCTTGCAGCGCACTTTGCCATCGCTGCTCGGTGGACTTCGACTCCCCTGACAGCGCAGCGCCCAGTAGCGTGGACAAGGCGAGGGTTGCGGCGTAGCCGGACAGCAGCGACAAAGCCTCTGCAGGGTCGTTCCCTGTGATGAAAGGGCCCCAGCCGTTGGCGGTGGCCGCAGCAGTCGCGGCTGACAGCAACAAAGCCGCCAGCGAGCCGAAGGCGATGCCGGCATGCGCGACGAGCCAGCACAGCAGCACTGGCGCGACGAAGGTGATTGGCGTCAGTACGGAGGTGTGTGCCGCGGACGAGGTGAACATAAGGCTGCCGCACAGCGCCAGCGCCGCGCACAGCCCGAAGGTGAGCAGCCTGCGGCGCGACTTGACGGCTTGCATCAGCGCAGACCCGGTGAACGTCAACAGCGGCGTGGCGACAACGAGGATTGCCGCCACGTCGCTCAGCCACCACCGTACGGCAGCGCCGGGAAGGTTTTCCCCTGAGAGGGCGCTGCCCATGGCCATCCACATGACGCCGTTGAGCGAGGTGATTGCGGCTTGCGCCGACGCCGCCCCCAACAGCAGGGACATGTCGTGCTGGCGCTCGAGCCGCGCGCTGAAACCTGCTCGATGCAGCCATACTGCGGCGAGGACAGGGGCGAGGGTATCGCTGAGGCTCACCGCAACGGCTGACGCGAGGGAGCCGTTCAATGGCAGGTTCAAGCTGAATGCGCCCAACGCGATGGCGGGCGCGACCGAGGGCCCACAGCGAGCCAGGGCGGCGAGCGCCACGCCTGACGGTGGCCACAAGAGGCTGACAAAAGGAGAAAAGTCTTGAAAGGCCAACCCGATGCGCCCGGCCATATAGTAGCCAAGCGCGGCCAATGCGGCGCGCATCAGCCATTGCGGCCAGGAAATGCGTGCCATGGGGGCCGGCAGGGGCAATGAAGCAAATGGCGGCACGTGTCGTGGGACAAGACCGCCGGTCTGGCGATGTTGTCGGAGTGTTCTGCTGGAAACCGCGCGGATGCTAGCAGCGAGCGCGTCAGCATCGGCCGGCGCGACCCCCTTCAAACAAGTGGCTTATCGTCCCACATCGGGAAGTGAAAGAAAGAAGGGTAACTCCCTGCTTCCCCGGAAAGGAAAAGCGGGACATGGCGGCGTAACCTGCGCAGAGAAACGACAGTTCGCGTCTGGCCCTGAGAGGGCAGCCGATGGGCTATTTTGAGGTCCGGTCGTCAGAGCGCGAAATCGGACAGGGCCTTGCCCGATGCGAGGGCTGTCTTCAGCCAGTTGGGTTTAAGGCCGCGGCCTGTCCAGGTTTCCCCCGTGTCAGGATTGCGATACTTGGGGGCGACCTTCTTGCTCGCCGCGACGGTGCCGCGCGGCGCGGGGCCGGGCTTGCCTGCAATATCGGCAGCCGTCAGGCCATATTCAGCCATCAGCGATTTGACCTTGGCGATCGCCTCTGCGCGTTCCTGGCGCTGGGTTTCGACGATCTGCTTCTCGAGAGCGGCTTTCTGCGCCAACAGTTCCTGCAGAGTGGGCACGAATCGACTCCTGAAGAATGAAATAGCGCGGCGAATATATCATCGCGCCGTTTCTCCGGACATTAGTCGATTCAATTGCCCGTGGGGGGTACATACCCGGTAGGCTGATCGGCCCCTTCCCCGAAGAAAAAGCGCTCCATTTGTCGCGCGAGGTACTGGCGTGCGCGCTGATCGGCCAGGTTGAGTCGGTTTTCATTCACGAGCATCGTCTGATGGCGCTTCCAAAGCTCAAAGGCTTCCTTGCTGATGTTGTCGTAGATGCGCTTGCCCAGTTCACCCGGATAGGGTAGGTAGTCGAGCCCCTCGGCTTCCTTCTTCAGATAAACACAATTGACCATGCGGGTCATTGTCATTCTCCTTGCATTCGTCAGATCAGTTTCTTGACCAGCACCTGAGAGCGCCGGTCCCAGTTGTATTTGCGTTTTCGCGCCTCCGGCAGCCAGTCGGGATCGGCGGGCTGAAAGCCGCGCTTGAGGAACCAGTGCATCGTGCGCGTGGTGAGCACGAAGATGCTGGACAGCCCCATCCCCTTGGCGCGCTGCTCGATGCGCTTGAGGATTCGTTCGCCGTCACCCTGGCCCTGCACTGACGAGGAGACGGTCAGGGCCGACATCTCCCCGGTCTTGGCCTCGGGATAGGGATAGAGCGCCGCGCAGCCGAAGATCACGCCGTCGTGCTCGATCACAGTGTAGTGGTCGATGTCGCGTTCGATCTCGGTGCGGTCGCGCTTGACCAGCGTCCCGTCCCGCTCGAAAGGCTCGATCAGCTGCAGGATGCCACCGATGTCGTCTGCCATGGCCTCGCGCAGGCTCTCGAGCTTTTCGTCGACGATCATCGTGCCGACGCCATCGTGCGTGAACACCTCCATCAGCAGCCCGCCGTCGATATTGAACGACAGGATGTGAACCCGGTCCACGCCCTCGGCGCAGGCCCTGACCGCGTGCTGCAGGTAATAAGCAGTGTCGGTAGGCTGCGTCGGATTGGGCAGCATTTGCAGCAGCTTGTCCGCATCGGCCAGCGCCAGTTCCTGGTCGATCTCGACCTCTTCTGCGCGCGAGTCCTGCCCGTAAGGGTCCTGCGGAATGCCGCGCACTTCGGTCACGAATAGCAGCTTGTCGGCCTGCAGCGCGACTGCGGCGCTCGTGGCCACGTCTTCCATGCTCAGGTTGAAGGCTTCACCCGTGGGAGAGAAGCCGAAGGGCGACAACAGGACGAGCGCCCCAGTGTCCAGGATCTGGCGCACGGCAACCCCGTCGATCTTGCGCACCAGGCCGGTGTGCTTGAAATCGACGCCATCGACGATGCCGACCGGACGCGCGGTGATGAAATTGCCGGAAATCACGCGCACCTGGCTGCCGGCCATGGGCGTGTTGGGCAGCCCTTGGGAAAACGCAGCCTCGATCTCGTAGCGCAGCTGCCCGGCGGCCTCCTGCGCGCAGTCCAGCGCGAACGCATCCGTGATGCGCATGCCGTGGCTGAACTGCGAGACCACACCCTTCGCGCGCAGCTGCTCCTCGACCTGGGGACGAAAGCCATGCGCCAGCACGATCTTGATTCCCATTGCCAGCATCAGCGCCAGATCCTGGGCAAACGCCTCGAGCCTTCCTGCGGCCACCAGTTCACCGGCGATCCCGACCACGAAGGTCTTGCCGCGATGCGTGTGGATGTGCGGCGCCACCGATCGGAACCAGGGGACAAAGGTATGAGGAAATACGAGGCTCATCGCGGCGCGGACAAGGGAATCGAGAGGCGGACTGACGATTTTGCCCCATGCCCCCGATAATTCGCCCCTTGTGAATCTCGTGAATCAACAGGTTTTCCCGCCGCAGGCGAAGCGGACGCGGGCTCCGCGCTCCGCCAATCCCGTTCCGGCCATCACCTTTCCCGAATCGCTGCCCGTTTCTGCAAGGCGCGACGAGATCGCTCGCGCAGTGCGCGAGCATCAGGTCGTCATCGTCTGCGGGGAGACGGGCTCGGGCAAGACGACGCAGCTGCCGAAGATCGCGCTTTCACTCGGGCGCGGACTGGGCGTCGGGGGTCAGGGCCTGATTGGCCACACGCAGCCGCGCCGAATCGCCGCATCCTCAGTGGCCAAGCGCGTCGCCGAGGAGCTGAACACGCCCCTTGGCGAAGTGGTGGGCTACAAGGTCCGCTTCCAGGATCGTCTTCAGCCGGGCGCGTCGGTCAAGCTGATGACCGACGGCATCCTGCTGGCCGAGACGCAGACGGACCCGCTGCTGAAGGCCTACGACACGCTCATCATCGACGAGGCCCACGAGCGGTCGCTCAACATCGACTTCCTTCTTGGCTATCTGCGCGAGGTGCTGGCGCGGCGGCCGGATCTCAAGGTCATCGTCACTTCGGCGACCATCGATGCCGAGCGCTTTGCTGAACACTTCGCGTCGGCCAAGGGAACAGCACCGGTGATCACAGTGTCGGGGCGCACGTATCCGGTGGAGGTGCGCTGGCGCCCGTTCGAGGAGACGCGCGAGTTCGACTTGAACGACGCGATTTCCGGCGCCGTCGACGAGTTGTGGCGCGAAGGCCCGGGCGATGTGCTGGTGTTTCTGCCCGGTGAGCGCGAGATTCGCGAGGCTGCCGAAAGCTTGCGCAAGCACCATCCCCCGGGCGTCGAGATCCTGCCTTTGTTCGCGCGACTGTCGCAGGCAGAGCAGGACCGGGTGTTCGAGCCCCATGCGGCGCGTCGCATCGTGCTGGCAACGAACGTTGCCGAAACCTCGTTGACCGTGCCCGGCATCCGCTATGTCGTCGATACCGGCTTCGCGCGTGTCAAGCGGTACAGCTATCGCAACAAAGTCGAGCAGCTGCAGGTCGAGGCGGTGAGCCAGGCGGCTGCGAACCAACGCATGGGCCGATGCGGGCGCGTGGCCAACGGCATCTGCATCAGGCTCTACGACGACAAGGACTTCGCGGCGCGCCCCACCTTCAGCGACCCGGAGATCCTGCGCTCGTCGCTGGCTGGCGTGATCCTGCGGATGAAATCGCTCGGGCTCGGCGCGGTGGAGGAGTTCCCCTTCCTCGAAGCGCCACCGCGAAAGGCGATCGCCGACGGTTACGCGCTGCTTGGCGAGCTGAACGCGGTCGACGAGCGCAACGAGCTGACGCCGATCGGCAAGGAGCTTGCAAAGCTGCCGCTCGATCCTCGTGTCGGCCGCATGATCCTCGAGGCGCGCGACCGGCAAGCGCTGGCCGAAGTGCTGGTGATCGCGAGTGCGCTCAGCGTGCAGGACGTGCGCGACCGCCCGCTGGAGCATCAGCAGGCCGCCGACGAGAAGCACCGCAAGTTCGATGACGACAAATCGGAGTTCAACGGCTACCTCAAGCTGTGGAAGTGGCTGGAGGAGTCGCGTGGGAAGCCGGGCGAGCATCGGTTGTCGAACCGCAAGCACGAACAGCTGCTTCGCGACAACTTCGTCTCGCCCCGCAGGGTGCGCGAATGGCGCGACATCCATTCGCAGCTGCACACCGTGGTGGCCGAACATGGGTGGAAGCTCAATGCGTCGCCCGCCACCTACGAGCAGGTGCACCTGTCGATGATTTCCGGCCTGCTGGGCAACGTGGGCGCCAAGAGCGACGAGGACGACTGGTATCTCGGTGCCCGCGGCATCAAGTTCTGGCGTCATCCGGGCGCTCACCTGAGCAAGAAGCCGGGGCGCTGGATCGTGGCGGCCGAATTGGTCGAGACGACGCGCCTGTTCGGCCGCGGCATCGCCAACATCGAGGCGCAGTGGCTCCCGTGGGTCGCGGGCCATGTGCTTCAGAAGCAGCTGCTGGAGCCGCACTGGGAAAAGAAGGCGGCTGAGGTGATCGCGCTGGAGCGCGCCACGCTCTATGGAATCGTCGTCTACAACGGCAAGCGTGTGCACTATGGGCAGGTCGATCCGGCGGGGGCGCGCGAGATGTTCATCCGCGAAGCGCTGGTCGCCAGCGAGTGGGACACGAAGCTGCCCTTCCTCACGCACAACCGCAAGCTGGTGCGACAGGTCGAGGAGTTGGAGCACAAGTCGCGCAGACAGGACGTGCTGGTCGACGACGAGTTGATCTACGCCTTCTACGACCAGCAACTACCGGCGGATGTGTTTTCCGGCCACTCGCTGGAACGTTGGTATGCGCACGCGAGCAAGGGCAACAAATCCGGATTGCTGTTCCTCACCAAGGACGAGCTGATGCGTCACGAGGCCGCCGGCATCACGACGCAGGCGTTCCCGAAGACGATCCGGCTGGGCGGCGTGGACTGCAGTGCAAGCTATCTGCACGACCCTGGCGATCCCAAGGATGGGTTGACGGTGACTGTGCCGATCTACGCGCTCAATCAGGTGAGCGAGGAGCGCTGCGAGTGGCTGGTGGCCGGCATGTTGAAGGACAAGGTGCTGGCGCTGCTGAAGAGCCTGCATCAGAAGCCGCGCTCGCGGCTGGTGCCGCTCCCCGAGTACGCGCAGGCTTTCGTCGACGAAGCGCTCTTCGGCGAGGGCGGGCTCGTTGACGTACTGCTGCAGCGTGTGCGCGAGACGACGCAGCTGGATGTGAAGCGCAACGACTTCAAGCTCGATGCGCTCGCGCCGCATCAGTTCATGAACTTCCGTGTGGTGGATGAACACGGAAGGCAGCTGGGGATGGGGCGCAACGTCGCGGCGCTGAAGGCCGAGTTGGGTGGACTGGCGCGGTCGGCATTCCAGGCGTTGGCAGGGCTGAAGGTGAGGGCGGGAGAGCCCTCACCCCCGGCCCCGGGCCCGACAGGGAGCAAGTCAGCCCAGGCGGTGCGGCAGGAGCGCCCTCTCCCGCTTGCGGGAGAGGACAGGGGCGAGGGCCCGCCGCACTACACCTCCTGGACCTTCGGCAGTCTCCCCGAGCTGATGGAAATCCGCCGCGGCAGCCAGACGCTGATCGGCTTTCCCGCGCTCATCGACAAGAACACGCACGTCGAGATCGAGGTCTTCGACGAGCCGGAGATGGCCGCATCGAAGCATCGCGCCGGCCTGCGGCGGCTCGTGGCGCTGCAGATCAAGGAGCCGCTGAAGTACCTGGAGAAGAACATCCCCGACGTGCAGAAGATGGCCGTCGCCTTCATGCCGCTGGGCACACACGAAGAATTGCGGCAGCAGATCGTCGACGTTGCACTGGAGCGCGCGTTTCTTCAGGAGCCGTTGCCGACCGACGAGGCAAGCTTCAAGACGCGCATTGACGAGGGCCGTACCCGTCTCAACCTGATTGCCCAGGAGGTGGCACGTCTGGGCGGAGGGATCCTCGTCGAATACGCCGCGACGAACCGCAAGCTCAAGGATGCCCGCCCGCCGAAGGACGTTGCCGATGACATCCAGGCGCAGCTTCAGCGACTGATGCCCAAGCGCTTCCTCGCCGTCATCCCGTATTCACAGCTTCAACACTATCCGCGCTACTTGAAGGCGATCCAGCTGCGCCTTGACAAGCTTCGCGCCGACCCCGCGCGTGACGCACAGCGCATGGCAGAGCTGCGTCCGCTCGAGCAGCGCTGCCTGCGCAGGCTCGCGGACATGAAGGGTGCATCGGATGCGCGGCTGGACGAATACCGCTGGCTGCTCGAGGAATTGCGCGTCAGCCTGTTCGCGCAGGAATTGCGGACGCCGCAGCCGGTGAGTGTGAAGCGGCTGGACAAGGCCTGGGCCCAGGTCTGCGCGTGAGTCGCTTCGGCGTCACGCGCTCTCGAGTCTCAGAAAACGACTTCCAGCAGTCGGTCAAGGCCGCCTTGCTCGATCGACACCATCGCCTGCTCCCGCACCTTGGGTTTTGCGCGGTAAGCCACTGACAGCCCGGCTTTGCCCATCATCGGCAGATCATTCGCGCCGTCGCCGATGGCGATCGCCTGCTTCGGCGAGATGCCCAACTGCTCACAGGTCTGCAGCAGCATGCGCTTTTTCTCCGCGCCGTCGCAGATGTCGCCCCACGGCTGGTCGACCATGCGACCGGTGAGCTTGCCGTCGGCAACTTCAAGCACATTGCTGCGCGTGTAGTCCAGCCCCAGGCGGTCGCGAACGCGGTCGGTGAAGAAGGTGAAGCCGCCCGAGACCAGCAGCGTCTTGAGTCCTGCCTCTTGCGCGGCGCGGACAAGCGTTTCTGCACCGGGATTGAGTCGAAGCCGCTGCTGATAGACCTGCTCCAGTGCGCTGAAGGGAACACCCGCCAGCAATGCGACGCGCCGGCGCAGGCTTTCCTTGTAGTCGGTGATTTCACCGCGCATGGCGGCCTCGGTGATGGCGGCGACCTCGGCCTTCCGGCCGGCGGCGCCCGCGATCTCGTCGACACATTCGATGTTGATCAGCGTCGAGTCCATGTCGAACGCGATGAGCCGAAAGTCGGCGAGTCGAAGCGGCGGGGTGAAGCCTTGGACTTTGAGTCCCTGGGCGATGGAAGACATCATGCGGGGCGATCAAACGGGCGCCCGATTCTACTGATCACCCTGAACCGCTGGCTTTGGGGTAGGCGTCTACGTCGGGGGGAGGCGATTTTTGCCAACGAATACCGTGCAATTTTTGGCAGACATTGTTCTCACTTCGGCCTTACCTTCTCGGTGACGGCTCACACAACAGCAAGGCAACTGAAATGTCGAACATGATTCTGATGATTGGCTCTGGCGTGACGGCGCTTGCGGCTGCGGGCACCACCCTTGCCTGGGTTCGCGAAACAAGGCTGATGGGCAGGGCAAGGCTTCATATCGATCAGTTGCAGCGACAGCTTGGTCAGGCGAACGAACTGCTCACGCAGGCGCGAAGGCAGACCGTCGCTTTGCAGCAGCAGCTGGAGCTGGCTCGTAGCGATCACAAGTTGCCGGAGCAGCCCACCGTATTGCAGCTCCATACGCCCCGGCCGGTTGACGATTCCATCGTCGTCAACGGCACTGGCTACGCCGACACCCTGATCCAGTTTCCGTCAGAGCAGCGCAAGGCGGCGTAAAGCGTTTCCCGCCTGTCTCGATCAGGCCGGCTGCGCCACCTTTGGCGTGCCGAGCGAGCGCAGCACGTCGCGCAGCGTCTGTGCCCGATCCTTCGGGTCGGGAAGAGCGCGCTCGATGCGCAGCTTGTCGTTGCCAGCGAGCCGGATGTGCCGGTTCTTCTGCACGAGCTGGATGATCATCATCGGGTCCACCGGCGGGTTGGGCTTGAAGGTGATGGTCATCGCCTGCGGTCCGGCATCGACCTTCATGACCCCGTAAGGCTTGGCCAGCACGCGCAGCCGGTGCGTGTCGAACAGCGTCTGCCCCTGGGGTGGCAGCTTGCCGAAGCGGTCGGTGACCTCCTCCAGTAACGCGTCCAACTGCTCAGGTCGCTCCGCGGTGGCCAGCCGCTTGTACAGCGACAGCCGCGTATGCACATCGCCGCAATACCCGTCGGGAAGCAAGGCAGGCGCGTGGAGATTGATCTCGGTTGTCGCCGACAGCGGTGAGAGCAGGTCGGGCTCCCGGCCCGCCTTCAGCGAGCGCACGGCCTCGGACAGCATGTCGTTGTAGAGCTGGAAGCCCACCTCCTGCATGTTGCCGCTCTGGTTCTCGCCGAGCACCTCGCCGGCGCCGCGGATCTC
>DASTGE010000374.1:0-2417 GCA_035719405.1 Burkholderiaceae bacterium | reverse complement strand
AACGCGGTGTTTGTCATGTTTGGGCTGTTTGCGCTGATGGGGGCGGTCGTCGCGTTCTTCTTCGCGGTTGAGACCCGGGCCCAGGTTCTCGAAAGGGTCTCGCCTGTCACCACCTAGCAGGACGGTCCTGGCATCCTAGTGGATCAAATCTGACATTTGAATCCCGTAGGGGATTCCCGACGGACTCGACACGTGCGAGTCTGGCGCATGCGAACCGGAATTTCCATAACTCTCAAGCCTGCTGATCGCCGTCGTCTTTCCGCGCTCGCGCGGGATCGCAACGCGCCTCACAAGCATGTCTGGCGGGCCGAGATCGTCCTGTTGAGCGCGGACGGCGTCGGCACCAACGAGATCATGCGCCAGACCGGCAAGTCGAAGACCTGTGTGTGGCGCTGGCAGGAACGCTTCATGCATGCTGGTTACGACGGCCTGCTGCGCGATAAGACGCGACCCTCGCGCATCCCGCCCCTCGGTTCGGATATCGCCGAGCGTGTCGTAGCGCTCACCCGGACTGATCCGCCCGTTGAGGCGACCCATTGGACTGCTGCGATGATGGCGAAAGCCGTCGGCATTAGCGCAAGCTCGGTCCAACGCATCTGGCGTGCGCATGGTCTTCAGCCGCACCGGGTCCGGCAGTTCAAGCTCTCCACTGACCCGAAGTTCATCGACAAGCTGCGCGATGTTGTCGGTCTCTATATCGACCCGCCCGCCCATGCCATCGTCCTCTCGGTCGACGAGAAGTCGCAAATCCAGGCCCTCGACCGCACCCAACCCGGCCTGCCCATGAAGAAGGGCCGGGCCGGAACCATGACCCATGACTACAAGCGCCACGGCACAACGACGCTGTTTGCTGCTCTCGACGTGCTCGAAGGTAAGGTCATTGGCCGATGTATGCAGCGTCATCGTCACCAGGAGTTCATCCGCTTCTTGAATGCGATCGAGGCCCAGGTGCCCGCCAGGAAGTTCGTTCACGTGATCCTCGACAACTACGCCGCCCATAAGCATCCGAAGGTGGCGCAATGGCTTGATCGGCACCCGCGCTTCGCCTTCCACTTCACACCGACCTCGTGCTCGTGGCTCAACGCCGTCGAGGGCTTCTTCGCCAAACTTGCCAAGCAGCGACTGAAGCGCGGTGTCTTCCGGTGCGTTGTTGAACTCCAGGCCGCCATCAACCGCTTCGTCGCGGAGACTAACGACAATCCAAAACCCTTCTCCTGGACGGCAGACCCAGACAAAATCATCGCCGCTGTCAGGCGTGGGCACCAAGTGTTAGATTCGATCCACTAGTGGACTGACTCTAACGTTTGCTTCCCACGTTTGACAGCGGCGAGCACTCGCTTTGGGTCGGCGGTCCATGTGAAGGGCTTGGGATCGGCGTTTGTATCTGCGACGAAGCGGTTGATGGCGAGTTGCAGGTCAACGACGGATCGGAACACGCCACGCTGGAGGCGTTGGCGCGTGAGTTTGGCGAAGAAGCCCTCGACTGCATTGAGCCAGGACGCTGAGGTCGGGGTGAAGTGGAATGTCCAGCGGGGATGCCGCGCCAACCATTGGCGCACCTTCGGATGCTTGTGGGTCGCATAGTTGTCGACGACGGCGTGGATCACCTTTCCCACGGGGACCTGCGCCTCGATCGTATTGAGGAAGCGGATAAACTCTTGGTGGCGATGGCGTTGCATGTTGCGGCCAATGACGGTGCCATCGAGGATGTTGAGGGCTGCGAACAGCGTGGTGGTGCCGTGACGTTTGTAGTCGTGTGTCATCGTCCCGGCGCGGCCTGGCTTCATCGGCAGGCCCGGCTGGGTACGGTCGAGCGCCTGGATTTGGCTCTTTTCGTCGACCGAGAGAACAACCGCATGGGCGGGAGGATCGACGTAGAGGCCGACGACATCCGCGAACTTCTCGGCGAACTTCGGGTCTGTCGACAGCTTGAACGTGCGGATGCGATGCGGCGCGAGTTGGTGGGCTTCAAGGATACGTTGCACCGAACGCAGGCTCACGCCCGCTGCCTTCGCCAGCATCCGGCCGGTCCAGTGGGTTGCTTCCCCCGGCGGCGGTCCCAGCGCCAGTTCAACCACCCTCTGCACTGTGGTCGTCGGAAGCGGCTGTTTGCCGGGCTTGCGCGTCTTGTCGCGCGTGAGCCCTTCGACGCCCTCCGCCATGAACCGCGCCTGCCATCGCCACACCACGGGCTTCGATTTGCCCGATCGGCGCATGATCTCAGCGGTGCCGCAGCCGTCGGCCGTCGCGAGGATGATGTTGGCGCGCCACACGTGCTTCTGCGGCGCGATGCGATCCGAGATGATGGCCTCAAGCCGATGGCGATCCGCTCGGGTGACGTTCACGACAATTCCTGCTCTCATGATGAGAGCTTGAACTGCTTCGGTCGATTTGGGAATCGTCCGAATGAATCAGAC
>DASTGE010000373.1:0-3970 GCA_035719405.1 Burkholderiaceae bacterium | reverse complement strand
ATGAATGGCGCACTGAGGCTGAGCAGCGCGCTGACTCGCTGACTTGCACAAGTGGGAGACGGTTCTGCACGCGGAACACACCTACCGAGGAAGCTCCCTCAAGGAGTCTGTGTTTGACGTGCACTACAACGCGCGTGAAGCCGGGGCACCGACGGGAGGCGCCGACCACATCCGCTATGCCCTTGTGGTCACCCTGCATGCACCGCGTCACGCCACCTTGTATGAAGACATCTGGGGGCCCACGCGCTACTGCAGCCGCTTACACCGGCCGTGACGCTACCGATTCGTATATGAGCATAGCCAGGCTCGATCAATGCTTGGATCAGATGCTCGTCACTGCGGTCATGCTTGGCCAGGGCGGCTTGGGCGTCAAGTACGAGCCACTGGCGGAGTTCTTTACCAACAACCCGCCGGTCGTCTCGTTTGCCGACGCCATTGACGACAAAGTGTCAACAGCATAGCGACGCAGCGAGGGTCCAATTACGAGCTAGCATGCGAGCGCTCATTCCGTGATTCGGTCACTTCACTTTCGTGGAACCGGCATGCTGGTTCATGGGCCTGCCGGCCTCAATGCGCCATCAGGACCGGCACGGTCATCGACTTGAGCACCGTTCGCGTCGCGCCTCCGAGTACCAGTTCGCGCGCCCGGCTGTGACCGTAGCAGCCCATCACCAGGAGATCGGCCGACAGATCCGCAGCGAGCGAGAGGATCATCTCGCCGACATCGGATGGCGCTTCCTCCTGGCTGTGATGCAGCCGCGCACGGATGCCGCGGCGAACGAGGAATTCGATGATCGCGTTCGGGTCATCGTCAGGCTCAGTCTCGCTACCGGACCAGCTGGCCACATGCACTTCACTCGATCGCGAAAGCAAGGGCAGGGCGCCCGCCACCGCGTGCATGGACGAAGGCGTCGGTTTCCAGGCGACAAGCGCGCAGCGTCCGACCGCATCGCCATGGTCGATGTAAGGCACGACCAGGCCCGGACGACCGGTGGCGATGAGTACCGAGGCTGCGAAGTCGGCCGGCACGCCAAGGCCGACCTGCTCCGGGTCGTATTGGCCCAACACCATCAGGTCGGCGTACAGGGCTCGCTGCGAGAAGCAGCGGATCGGCTCCGCCCCCTGCGCCGGCTGCCAGTCGATCGACGGCCCCTGCTCCTTGCCCAGACGTTGCACCAGGTTGCGTGCGACCGCCAGACGGTCCTCGTCGATCTGTTGCATCACCTCCACGGCCGGCGCACCGGCCGCGAGTTCCAGCGGGATCTGCACGAAGGTGGGTGTGACCGCGTAGACGGCGGTCAACGACGCGGCGTGCTGCCCGGCCAGTTGCCGGGCAACACGCAGGCGCGCCTCGCTGTTGGTGCCCGCGTCGACATGGACCATCAGGGATTTCAGCGCGTCCATGGTCACCACCTTCGCGTCACGAGCAGGCCGATCAGCAGTCCGATCGCGGCGCCCACACCCATCGCGCCGTAGGGATGGTCATGCACGACGTTGTCGGCGTTGCGCAGTGCGCGCCGGGCGCCGCGCAGCGTGGCGTCCTGGAGATCGTCGAGATCCTCGCGCAGGCGGCGCAGCTGGCTTTCCAGGCGGCCGCGCGACTCGTCGAGCGTGCGGTCGCCTGCGGCCGCCGCCTGCTTCAGCAGACGCTCGGCGTCATCGACCTTCTGCCGCAGGTTCTGTGCCAAGCCATCAACAGACTCGGTTGTCGTGGAGGTATCCATCGTCGTCGCTTCCTTCCTTGAGATGTGGATGTGCGTGCCGGGCTTTCGATCCTACGAGGCGAGCGAAAGCTGTTGGATCGTAACGCCACATGCAAATTCAACCGCTGGGGTATACGGAGGGGGTTGAGATGCGTCAAGGCGGGCGAAGGGCGCAGCGCCGTCGCCCATGCCGCGGGGACTACTCGATCCCGCGACGTTCGTGACGCTGTCGCGAGGGGGCGCGCGGATATCGCCCTCCTACAATCCGCCATGCCTTTTGTCCACCTCCGCACCCACACCGAGTTCTCGGTCGTCGACGGCACGCTGCGCATCGACGACGCCGTTGCCGCGGCACGCAAGGACGGCCAGGTCGCGCTCGCCATCACCGACCTCGGCAATCTCTTTGGTGCGGTCAAGTTCTATTCGACCTGCCGGAAGAAGGGTGTCAAGCCGATCATTGGTGCGGATGTCTGGATCGAGCCCGAGCCCGGCGAAAAGCATCCGTCGCGTCTGCTGTTGCTGGTGCAGGACATCCAGGGCTATCACAACATGTCCGAACTGCTCGCCCTGGGCTGGACGAAGAACGTGCAGCGCGCTCAGGCGTGGATCACCTGGGAGTGGCTGGAGCGGCACTCCCGTGGATTGATCGCACTGTCCGGCGCGGAATCGGGCGCGGTCGGACAGGCCCTGCTGGCCGGCGACCGCAAGCGCGCGGCGGCGCTTGCGCAGCGGCTCGCCGCGCTGTTCCCGCAGCGCTTCTATCTCGAACTGCAGCGCGGAGGTGCTTCTCAGCATGAAGCCCATGTGCGCGCGGCGGTGCCACTGGCCGCCGAGCTGCAATTGCCGGTGGTCGCGACACATCCGGTGCAGTTTCTCAGCCCCGACGACTTCGAGGCGCATGAGGCGCGAGTGTGCATTGCCGAAGGCGAGACGCTGGGCAACCCCCGCCGCGTCAAGCGCTTCACACGCGAGCAGTTCTTCAAGACGCAGGCGCAGATGGAGGCTTTGTTCGCCGACATCCCCTCGGCCGTTGCCAACACGCTGGAGATCGCCAAGCGCTGCAACCTGACGCTGGTGCTCGGCAAGCCGCGCCTGCCGGACTTCCCGACGCCGGACGCCATGCCCATCGAAGCGTACTTCCGCAAGGCCTCGTTCGACGGGCTGGAAGAGCGCCTGCAGCTGCTGTACCCCGATGCAATGGAGCGCGAACGGCAGCGCCCGCGCTATGTCGAGCGTCTAGAGTTCGAGATCGGGACCATCCTGAAGATGGGCTTTCCCGGCTACTTCCTGATCGTGTCGGACTTCATCCAGTGGGCGAAGACGCATGGCTGCCCTGTGGGTCCGGGACGCGGGTCCGGCGCAGGCTCGCTGGTGGCTTATGCGCTGAAGATCACCGACCTCGACCCGCTGCAATACAACCTGCTGTTCGAGCGCTTCCTCAATCCCGAGCGCGTGTCGATGCCTGACTTCGACGTCGACTTCTGCCAGGCCAACCGCGATCGGGTGATCGAGTATGTGAAGGACAAGTATGGCCGCGAGGCGGTGAGCCAGATCGCGACCTTCGGCACGATGGCTGCGAAGGCCGCGCTGCGCGACGTGGGTCGCGTGCTCGGCATGGGCTATGGGCATGTGGACTCGATCGCCAAGCTCATCCCGGCACCGCCGGGCAAGACGGTGACGTTGGCCAAGGTTCCCGAACAGCCGGATCCGGGCCTCGTCTACGCGCGCAAGGAAGCCCCCGAGCTCGAGCAGCGCGAGCAGGCCGAGGAGGAAGTGGCGGAGCTGCTCGTGCTGGCCGCGCGCGTCGAAGGCATGGTCCGCAACATCGGCATGCATGCGGGAGGCGTGCTGATCGCGCCGGGCAAGATCACCGACTTTTGTCCGCTTTACCAGCAACCTGGCAGCGACAGTGCCGTGAGCCAGTTCGACAAAGACGACGTCGAGGCTATCGGCCTGGTGAAGTTCGACTTCCTTGGCTTGGCGACGCTCACCATCCTCGAGTTGGCCAAGGAGTTCATCGTCGCGCGGCATCCCGCACAGAAGGACTTCGCGTTCGAGACGCTTCCGCTCGATGATCCCAAGGTCTACAAGCTCTTTTCGGACGGCCTCACCGAAGCGGTGTTCCAGTTTGAAAGCCGCGGCATGCAGGGGATGCTTCGCGATGCGAGGCCGAGCCGGCTCGAAGACCTCATCGCGCTGAATGCGCTGTATCGCCCCGGGCCGATGGACCTCATTCCGACCTTCGTCGCACGCAAGCACGGGCGCGA
>DASTGE010000372.1:0-5459 GCA_035719405.1 Burkholderiaceae bacterium | reverse complement strand
CGATCGCCGCCGCAGGAGCCGATACCTTCGTCGCCGGCTCGGCGGCGGTGTTCGGCAGCCCCGACTGGCGTTCGACGATTGTCCGGATGCGGGCAGAGGCGGAGCGCGTGCTTGTCCCTTTCGCGGCCGAATGATCAGCCTGTCGCCATAATTTACCTGCCCCTACCGGGCAAGGAGCGACAAATGGCGCAGTGGCGCAAGAAGACCGTCGACGAGGTGTACTCACCCGACGAGATCGAGGCCCGCCTGAAGGCAGAATTGCCGGCTTGGTATTACGAGGACGGTTGGATTCGACGCAAGTACAAGACCGGCGGCTGGAAGGCAACGCTGATGGTGGTCAATACGGTCGGCCACCTTGCCGAAGCGGCGTGGCATCACCCGGACCTCACGGTCTCGTATGCCTTCGTGATCGTCAAGCTCATGAACCATGCGGCCAAGGGCGTGACGGAGAAGGACTTCGAGCTGGCGAAGAAGATCGAGGAAGTGGTGATGTGGCGCCCGGGCGCGCAGGAAGGCTCGGCGCTGGAAGGAACGCCCGACGATCCGCGTTTCAAGTATTTGAAGTACGACTGAGGCGGCCCTCACCAGCAGGTTGCCCCGTCGCTTCCAGACCTGGAGGGGAAACGATCCTGGTGGATCGGCCGGGCTTCAAACCCGGTGGGCGGCGCCACGCGCCGCCGGGTGGGTTCGACTCCCATTCCCCTCCGCCAAACAGCGTCGCTTCACGATAACAACATCTTCGCGCGACAGTGGAACCTCCATTCCGATGAGATGAGCCCTCTGCGCGCTCATCTCGAGTGCGAGGTTGTCGAGTACGTTCCGCTGCCGGAAACCCTTCATGCCTTGATGCAAGTGGCGCGGGATACCGCAGCCTCAATGGAGGGCAGGGGATTCGATGCCGCCAGCTTCAGGGATCGTTCCGGCGCGGGCCGCAATCTTTCCATACAATTGCTGGAATATTTCGATCGCATCGGATTCACGCGCTTCAATGGCGAATTGCGCGTCATGTTGCAAGAGTCGGAGACGCCGGCGACGGACAGGAGGCGCACCGATGGCAGATTGCCCTGTGCAATCGGCGCGAGCCACGGACAGAGCACGGATGACGTGAGGCGACCCGACCCGTTGTAGGCGGAGGGGTTCAGATCTGGCTTCAGATCTCGTCGTACAGCGGCAGCGTGAGGAATTCGGAGAAATGCTCCTGCGTGCTCATCTTCTCGAATATCTCCGCGGCGCGATCGAATTTTCCTGACGCCCCTGTGGCCTTGACCCTGACCAGTTCTTCGGGGATCAGATCGTGCACCATCTCCGCGGTAATCTTGCGGCCGTCTTCCAGCACGCCTTTGGGGCTGCGAATCCATTGCCATACCTGTGAGCGGCTGATCTCCGCGGTGGCAGTGTCTTCCATGAGGTTATGGATTGGCACGCAACCGCTCCCTGCAAGCCAGGCTCCAAGGTAGTGAATGCCGACGTTGATGTTCATTCGCAGGCCGGCTTCCGTGATCGGGCGCTCGGGCTGAAAGTTCAGCAGATCGGCGGCCGTTACGTCAACGTCGTCGCGCTGCCTGTCGATCTGGTTCGGCTTGTGGCCCATCACCTTGACGAACTCCTGCATTGCCGGCTCCACGAGTGCCGGGTGGGCGACCCAGCCGCCGTCATAACCGTCTGTTGCATCGCGCTTCTTGTCGGCCATGATGCCGGCCATCGCGATCGCGTTCTTCTCCGGGTCGTCCTTGATCGGGATCAGCGCGCTCATGCCACCGATCGCGGGGGCGCCGCGCCTGTGGCAAGTCTTGAGCAGCAGTAACGCGTAGGCGCGCATGAACGGCACGGTCATGGTGACCTTGGCGCGATCGGCGAGGCAGAAGTTCCTGTCGTCCTTGAACTTCTTGATGCAGGAGAAGATGTAGTCCCAGCGGCCGGCATTGAGCCCGGCCGAATGCTCGCGCAACTCGAACAGAATCTCGTCCATCTCGAAGGCGGCGAGGATGGTCTCAATCAGCACAGTTGCCTTGATGGTTCCCGGCGGCAACCCAAGCTCTCGTTGCGCCATCACAAAAATATCGTTCCACAGGCGCGCCTCGCCGTGGTTCTCCAATTTTGGCAAATAGAAAAATGGGCCTGCGCCACGAGAAATCTGCTCCCTGGCGTTATGGAAGAAGAACAAGCCAAAGTCGAAGATCCCACCCGAGACAGGATTTCCATCAATCAGCACATGCTTTTCGTCAAGGTGCCAGCCGCGAACGCGCACCTGGAGCGTCGCGGTCTTGTCGTTCAGACGATAGATCTTGCCGCCCTGCTCCAGTTGGATCTCACGGCGAATGGCCTTGGCGAGATTGATCTGGCCCTGAATCTGATTCGTCCACGACGGCGAGTTGCTGTCCTCGAAGTCCGCCATGTAGCTGTCCGCGCCGGAATTGAGTGCGTTGATGATCATCTTCGCGTCCACCGGGGCGCTGATCTCGACGCGGCGTCGCTGCAGCGCGGGCGGCATGGGAGCGACTTTCCAGTCGCCTTCGCGAACAGGCCGGGTCTCCTCAAGGAAATCCGGCCGTTCGCCAGCCTCAAACTGGCGAGCAGCGGTGGCACGCATGGAGAGCAACTCGCGGCGTCTCGGACCGAACGTGCGCTCCAGGTGGGCGACGAACGCGAGCGCCTCGGGTGTGAGCACCGATTCGAAATCGGGCAGCATCGGTCCCTTGATCTCGATGCCTGCTGGCAGGGGTTTGTTCATGTGTTTCTCCTGAAGCTGGGAATTCGAGCCGCGCCGGCTCGTGCAGTGGGTCGTGCAGTGGGGTCGTGCAGTCGAGTTGTGCTGGTCGAAATCAGGTCCAGCAGTTGCTGATCATCAGCAGAATTTCTTGGGGGAGATTGAGGCGCGTCACTGCGTGAGCCTCTCGCGGATAAGAGGTTGTTGTCATGAAGAGGATGCGTCTGCAATCCTGGGTGACAGTGTGTGCAGTCGCAGGAGACTACATGGCTGGCTCTCGCCGCCAACTGGCGGGTGAACTGCGCAGTTTAGGCAACGTGGCGCCATCAGGCCGTGATGGAGTTCTCACCCGAGGGGAAAGAGCGCGCTCTGCTGGAGCGAGTCCCGGGTTGCTCGAGGCCGACTACGTCGTCGTCGAGACGGGGTGGCGCATCCTCGTCGAGAACTGGATGCGGGAGTACGTGGTCAAGGCGAATGCTGGCGGCATTGAAAGGGCGCTGCTGCCGTGAGCCGAGGCGAACCCCAAAGTGTTGAAGCGGGGCGCCGCAGCTTGGTCTTACGTTCTCATTCCGGAAGGAAAATGGCCGCACCGGCGGCCGGCACAGATGATGTCCTGAATGTCATCCATTTCTTCCTCGGTAAGCCCAGGAGCGTCAGAGACGCCGCTCCTGATCGCTTGAAGGAGTTCCGCGGGCGTCCGCACTCTCTGCTTTTGAAGAGGGCCCTTTTCATCCCTCTCTTTCGCCTTTTGATCAAACGTTTCCATAAGTGTTGACCATCGGAGGGTGACCATCGGCAAGGCGCGATGGGAGCTTGATTCGGATGCCTTTTGTTCAAAGGTGATGAACATGGAATCGACAAGTCGTGCCACAGTGAGGGCTCCTGGTGGTTTGTGTCACAGCGCGTTCAACGGCGTGGGGTCGCGTGGAACGTCATTTATGGTGCGTATGGCCAAACCGAGGGGGACGCTTCTCCAGGAACGCCTGCATGCCTTCCTTTTGATCCGCGGTCGCGAACAAAGCGTGGAAGACACGGCGTTCGAAGAGCACTCCTTCACGCAGGCTTAGTTCCTCTGCGCGGGCAACGGCTTCTCGTGCCGCCATGACCGCCATGCGGCCATAACCTGCGATCTGCTCTGCCGCCTCGAGCGCGGCCGGCAGTAGCTCGTCCGGCGCAAATACTCGCGCGACCAAGCCCGCTTGCTCTGCTTCCCTCGCGTTCATGCTTCTGCCGGTGAGGATCAGTTCCATCGCCTTCGATCGGCCGATAAGCCGTGTGAGCCGCTGTGTTCCACCTATCCCTGGCATGACACCGATGCGAACTTCCGGCTGACCAAAACGGGCATTGTCGGCCGCGTACACGAAGTCGCACATCATTGCCAGTTCACAGCCGCCGCCGAGCGCGTGCCCGGCGACAGCGGCGATCTTCGGCGTGCGAAGAGCGGCAAAGCGTTCCCATCCCCCGAAGTAGTCGGTGCCGAACATCTCCTCCAGGCTGCGCGGCGCCATCTCCTTGATGTCCGCTCCCGCGGCGAATGCGCGCTCGTTTCCCGTGATCACGAAACAGCCGACAGTGTCGTCGCTGTCAAGCGGTTCGAGGAGCGTCAGTATTTCCTCCAGCATGGCTTGAGAAAGCGCGTTCAACGCCTCAGGTCGATTCAGGCGCACGAGCACAACACGTCCGCGCTTTTCTGAAGTGATCAAGGGCATGTTGATACTTTCGAGGTCAGGAGAGATTGTCAGGAAAATGGGATGACGGCTTCAGGAGTCCCAAATTGCACCGTAGGCCGGAACGCCTTTCAACTCAACCGCGCGAATCACGGTTTCCGTCAGCTTGCGGTTGGATATCACGATCACGGCCTCGGCGTTGAACTTGGCCACTGCGCTCAAGGCCATATTTGCCAGATCAGGCTTGCCCTGGGTATCGGTATCCCAGATACATGCATCTGGGGTGGAATCCAGGATTTCGTTCACGAGATCCATCCCGTAGGTTTTCTCAGGGCTGCGTGTCGCCCAGATGAGATGAATTGGCACCTTGGACCGAAGCAAATGTGGCAACACCGGGCCGATTCCACTGCCTGTTGCAACGTACACGACGCGTTTGAAAAGGACTTCCACGTTCGCGACACCTGCCGTCGTGATCCCCTTCATCCAGATATGTCGGGGGGGATCGTCGATCAACCTCCCCGTCCAGTCGCCAGCCCGCGACACGATGATCCGAAAGCCCTTTTTGTCTGGCGTGGGAATGTTCGCGAAAGAATGCCACTCCATCAATGGAGACAGACTAAGCGCGGTCGATGATCCGGCAAATGGCTTCTCGCCTTTCTTGAACCGCAAGATAACGGCATGCGAAGACGGCCGCTCCACCTTCACCTTGACACGCCGAAGGCGCAGCCAGGGCGAGGCAATGCTCATCGTGAGCAGGTAGAGCAACCAGAAGGCCCCTGAGAAAGGGAAGGACGCCAAGGTGTGGTCGAGGGAATCTAAATAGGTTGAGCCGGCATGCATCCAAAATAGTGCAAGCACCGACCAGCCCCCGAAACGGTGCACGAATTCGAAGCGATTGTGATGCTTTTCGCGCAGGGACGGCAACGCGGTGACAATGATCGTAAGACCTGATCAGCAAGATGGTTCAGCTAAGCGAACGGCTCGAAGTGGGCATGGATTCGTATTGCAGGCAACCCTCGCGATCCTGTCGAGAATCGATCGCAGGTTAAATCGACGGTTGAACAAATACTGTACTTGAGCGAGAT
>DASTGE010000371.1:0-4009 GCA_035719405.1 Burkholderiaceae bacterium | reverse complement strand
TGGTGCGCGGGTACACGTAGTCGGTGCCCAGCAGGACCCAGCGCTTGGCGCCGCCGCCTTCCTTGCTCATCAGGTACTCGACCGCGGGGATCGCCTGCTGGTTCGGCGCGGCGCCGGTGTAGAAGACGTTCTTGCTCAGTTCCTCGCCTTCGTACTGCACCGGATAGAAAAGCAGCCCGTTGTTCTCTTCGAAGACCGGCAGCACCGACTTGCGGCTCACGCTGGTCCAGCAGCCGAAGACCGCAGCGACCTTGTCCTGCGTCAGAAGCTGCTTGGCCTTCTCGGCAAACAGCGGCCAGTTGGATGCAGGATCGACGACCACGGGTTCGAGCTTTTTCCCGAGCACGCCGCCCTTGGCGTTGATCTCGTCGATGGTCATCAGTGCCACGTCCTTCAGCACCGTCTCCGAAATGGCCATGGTGCCGGACAGCGAATGCAGGATGCCGATCTTGATCGTGTCGGCCGCCATGGCGAGGCTGCCGAAGCCGAGCGCCATGACGCCGGTAGCGATGGCAGTGAGGGTCTTTGCAGCAGTGCGACGGTTGAGGTTCATGGACCTGAGCTCCTGGGTATGCGACGGGCTCAGGTTACGGAAGGAGCTGCGGGCGAGGAATACGTCAGATGGCGTATGCGGACTTGCCTTCTCGATGCCCCCGCGCACGCAATGCGCGCCCCCGTCAGGAACCGCATGCTTCACGCAGCCCGACGAGCGTGGCGAGGGCTCATGACAGCGCCTTCGCCACACCGCCCTGCGTCAAAACGGATCTGGGCTGGATCTGGGCGGCCTTCAGCGTTGTTCCGGCGGCTGGCGGTTTTCGGACGCGTTCTCTTCAATTTTGAGCTTCTCGAACCGGACGCTCGCCAGCCTCACGACTGAAGCCGCCGGCCGGTGCACGAAATGATGGCGCGAACGCTTCCTTTGCTCGAATTCCTGTTGTCCAGACTGCGTCAGATGAAGCCGCCTTCCTGACGGCTCATTGTCTACAACATCAACATACGGGTTCAGGCGCTCCACCGGAATCTCCGCGTACGCGCTCAGATCTTCCATGGTTCTGATGTGATCCGGAAGATCGAGCCCATCCGCAAGCAGGTTCAATTTCCGATTGTCAAGGCGTGTCACCGGCGATGCGACTTGCTGTGCCCGAGCCACACTCCCGCCCGCCATGACGGAAGCAGCATCGATTTGCGCTGGATCTTCCGCGCGCCAGGAGCCCCTTGGCCTCGGCCCCCCGACTCAACCTCTGAGTGCAGCTGCATTGGGGTGGTTCCGCGAGCTGTTCGGGAACTGCCGGCGGCATCCAGATACGGCGTCACTTCCCTGAAAAACCAAGGTGTGGTCTCAGTTCCAGAAAACACTTGCCCCGACTGCCCGCCGCCTGCTGCGGATGATCCGCCCGGGCCGGACGGAAGCAGTTCCGAAAGAAGGCGATCCACGCCGACGCCCTCCGGGATGGTGACGCGCTGTTCGTCCGCCTCGGAACCGGCATGTCTGCCTAATCGAACAGCGTTGCTGTTATGCCATGACCACTGCTGCAGATTCATTTTCGACCGACGAAAATCCACATGGTCCCGCAAGACAAGGCTCTCATACAAATCCCGGGCAGACTGATCCATGTGCTTATAGAGCATGCTGCCTTTTACAACAGTTCCGTGCGTCATTGAATGAAGCACATTTGGGTTGCCAACTCCGGCCGCGTGCAGCGCCTGCGTAATTGTGAATTTCCTGCTCTCAACATGAGGAAGCAGACTGGAAAACTTCGATGCACGTTCATTCCATATGGATTGGTTGCGAGTCATCGACGCTCGGGGACGGTCTTCGGGAATGACTGCTTGCTGTTCGACAGCCTGCGAAGACGAGGAGCCATCTCCTTGGGACGGGCCGTAATCCCGGTTGTCAATTCCAACTGCGCGCGGTGCCTGCGAAATGGCGGGATTTCTACTCGCAACATTGGGAAGCTGGCTGCCAGCCTCCGACGCTCGGGGGCGGTCTTCGGGAATGACTACCTGCTGTTCGACAGCCTGCGAAGACGAGGAGCCCTCTCCTTGGGACGGGCCGTAACGGTGGCCGCACCATGTGTTGATTGGAAGTCCCGATCGAGAGAAGTTCTGATGCTCGCGCAATACAAAGTCTTCATATATTTTTCGAGCGGCCGGGTCAAGCGCTTTATAGAGCGAATTATTTTTATTGACAGTTCCACGTTGTAGTGAATAATGATTGGAAGCATTGGCCCGGTCCCCCGCGTCACGCAGTGCCTTGGCAAGGGTCAATTTCCGGCTGACAACATCGGGAAGCTTGCTGGCGAATATTGATGCACGTTCTCTCAAAACTTCCTGCGTGAGTCGTTGATATTTGGAACGTCGGCCCGAAGTTACCCCACTCCCTTCTTCAGGGCGCGAAGCGCCTGCAGATGCCGTGACCCCTTGCGTTTGGCCACCGCTCTGACTGCCTGCCCCCGGCAAGGGTGGCCTCGCCGAAAACGCACCCTGCATGATTGGGGTTGCGCCGCCGACCGATTGCGAGCCTGCGCTCGTGCTGGATTGCGCGATTGCACCGGTCTGCGGCAGGGGGTACGACGAACCCGGTAAGCCCGCCTGCGAGTATGGATGTGCCGGGACGACGCTGGACGAACGAGCGATGAACGTGGGCTGCGAAGAAGTAAATTGCGTTGCGCCGCCGGGGAATTGCGTGCCTGGACCAATGCTTCCTTGGTCGTATGACGTAGTTTCCCCGGGAAGACGTGACATCCCTGCCGCAAAATGTCCGTGGGACAGACTCCCGGACGGTCCAATGCTGGGCATCAATGCAGTTCGTGCCGAATCTCCCGTTGTTCGCTGCGTCGACTGGCGTGAGGCCAGTCCACCCGTCGCCGCAAACGATCGGGCCTGTCCCGAACGAACGGATGGCGATGCGCCACCTGTGATCGTTTGTGAGGGTTGGCTCGGACTGCCGCTTGGGCTCGATGACGCCTGTGAGCCGCCCGCCCCGATCCCCGAAGTTCTTCTATCCGACATAAAGACGCCTCCTCAGCGCAAGTTGACTCCACCCGATTGGACTGCACACCCTCGCCCTTTCGGGGCGACACGCGAAGTCTTGGGCGGCCATGCGAATGACTGCAATGGCCACCGGGTGTATTCGCCTTGGGGCGCGACTTGTCGTAGCCTGTTGACGCCCGTTTTGATGCAGCGTTGCGCGCGCCGACCACTCGCTTATTGAACCTAGAAACGGCAGTTGACCGCTTCCCGCCGCTGGCAACCTCGCATGAACTCACGCAATTTCCCCCACGACCACTGTTCCCGCTTGGGTGAGAACGCTACGCACCCGAGCGGGCCGGCATCGGGCGCGTTCAACTGCCGTTTCTAGGTTGAATTCGATCAGCCCCGGGCTGCGCGAAGGCAATGGTGAGGAGCACTGCCTGACGTTCGACGCCTATGCGTTAGCCGGACGCCCGAGATACTGTGCGAACCAATCCCTCGCTAGTTCGGCCACACGATCCAGCGCCCCACGCTCCTCGAACAGGTGCGTCGCGCCCGGCACGATCTCCAATTGCTTCTCGCATCGCAGCGCGCGCAGCGCCTGCTCGTTGAGCGAGATGACCTCCGTGTCGTTTCCACCGACGATCAGCAACGTCGGGGCAAGAACTTCCTCGAGCCGGCCCTCGGCGAGATCCGGGCGGCCGCCCCGGGACACCACCGCGTGCACCACCGTCGGCCGCTCCGCCGCCGCAACGAGTGCAGCCGCAGCCCCTGTGCTCGCGCCGAAGCATCCGATGCGCAATTCGCTCGCGTCCGGCCGTTGCAGCAGCCAATCAATGCAACCGACGAGACGCTGCTCCAGCAAACGGATGTTGAAGCGGAGCGCCCGCGTGCGTTCATCGAGTGCCTCTTCGCCGGGCGTCAGCAGGTCGACCAGCAGGGTTGCCAGTCCGGCCCCGTGAAGAACACTCGCCACATGCCGGTTTCGCGGACTCAGGCGGCTGGAGCCGCTGCCGTGCGCGAACAAAACCAGCCC
>DASTGE010000370.1:0-4670 GCA_035719405.1 Burkholderiaceae bacterium | reverse complement strand
AGCACGCAGAGCGGCAGCGCCAGCACGCAAGACAGCAGCGCGAGCACGCAGAGCGGCAGCGCGAGCACGCAGAGCGGCAGCGCCAGTACGCAGAGCGGCAGCGCCAGCACGCAGAGCGGCAGCGCCAGCACGCAGGACGGGACCGGAAGTGTTTCGTCAGGCCCGGTAAAGACAGCCAGCCTTGTCGCCAGGCTCGGCAAACCGTCACAGGTGCTGATCGGGCTTGGCGCGGGTAACACGATCGAACAGATGCAAGCCCAGGATATCCATCCGGACATCCGCGACGCGTATCTGGTCGGCGTCGGCGCCGGCTCCTGGCCCAACTGGAACAGCCCGAGTGGCGCCTATGTCACCTACGCGAGCCAGACTGCCCAGGCCCAAGGCGCAATACCAATGTTCACGCTCTATCAAATGGCGGCGAACGGCGATGGCAACTTGAGTGGAATCACCGACGAGACCTTCATGAACAACTACTGGTCGCAAGTGCGGCTGATGTATCAACGCATCGCTGAACTTCAAACGCCGGTATTGGTGAATCTGGAGCCTGACTTCTGGGGCTATGTGTGGGCACAGGCGCCAGGCCACGACCCGACGCAAATGATGGCCGCAGTCAACAACCAGCCTGAGTGCGCCGCCCTTCCCAACACTGCGTCCGGCATCGGGCAGTGCCTGTTGCTGATGGGGCGGCAGATTGCACCCAATGCGCTCATCGGTTTCCCCCCCTCGTTCTGGGGCAATTCAACCAGCGCGATTGCGTCGGAGATGCGGACTGTCGGCGCGCAGAACGCCGACTTTATCGTGGCACAGACCAGTGATCGTGACGCGGGGTGCTTCGAAGTGGCGTCCCCTCCGGCGGAATGCAGCGGGCGCACCGGTGTGTTCTACTGGGATGAGAACAATATCGCTTCACCGAATTTCCGGCAATCTCAAGACGAGATATCGAGCTATCGGGACGCCCTCGGCAACGAATTGCCGATTCTCTGGTGGCAGACTCCCATGGGAGTCCCCTCCGACACCCCCGGTGGAACCAACGGCCATTACCGCGACAACCACGTCGACTACATGCTGCGTAATGCCCAGGAATACGCGGACATGCACACCTTCGCGATCGTCTTCAGTGCCGGTGGCGAATTCCAGACGACGATCAGCACTGACGGGGGGCAGTTTGCGCGCCTCTTCAAGCAGTACCTTGCGAGTGGAGGCGCGAGCCTTCGCTGAGTTGTCTGAAGTCTCTTCGATTTAGCGTGAGTTGAGAGTCGGGTTGCGGGGGCCTTCGAGCATTCCCGCGTGAGTGAGGCATGCCATCGCGCATCAACGAATGCGTCGTGCCCGCGACCTCAGGCCGCATGCAACCTCAACACGGCGCTCAAGCCCCCTCCCGGCGCCGCCTCGAAGCTCAGGTGTGCGTCCATCAGGGCCGCGTAGCGAGTCACGATCGCAAGGCCAAGGCCGCTGCCACGCCTGGACGCCAACCGCGGCTCGCCCTGCGACCAGCGCTGCAGAAGCTGCTCGCGCCGTTCCTCCGCCAGACCGGGGCCGTTATCGGTCACCGCCACTCGAACACTGTCACCCTCGCGCCCTACGTCCACAGACAACTGCTGACGCCGGCCGTCCGACGGACGGCCGTGCTTGATGGCGTTCTCGATGAGATTGCTGAGTGCCCCCTCGATCAGTGCCGGCTGCCCGCGCACGCGCACCGGCTGGTCCAGGCCCGAGGCCCCCAGTTCGACGCCCTCACGGTCGGCCAAGGGTAAATATCGCAGCAGCAACTCGCGCGCCAGATCGTCCAACGCCACGGGTTGCAGCGGCAGGCCATCGCGCGCCTCGTCCGCGAACGCCAGCGCAAGCAGCTGGTCGACCAGGCGGCTTGCGCGCTCTTCACTGATGGCAATGGACTGAAGCTGTCGGCGCCAGACCTGTGGATCCTCCCGGGCCAGGCCATAGGAAGCGAGCGCCCTGATTCCGGCCAGCGGGGTGCGGAGCTCGTGTGCCACCGTGCCGGCGAACTCGCGCTGCGCCTTCACCGCGTCTGCCACGCGCCTCATGAGGGCGTTGAGGGCTCGCGCAAGACTGGCCACCTCCAGCGAAGGTGCCTGGTCGTCCACCGGTGTCAGGTCGCGCGTGTCGCGCTGCTCCAGATCGCGTTGCAGCCGTCCGAGCGGAGCCAGCTCGTCCCGAATTGAACGACCGATCCACCAGCCCAGGATGGCGAGCAGCATGACCTGGGGCAACAGCGCGTAGACCACGAGGCGGCGCAGCCAGACCGTACGCTCACGTGTGGTCAGTGCAACGGCGACAGTAAACGAAGGAGGTCCGTCACGGCGCAGCATGACCATGCGCAAGGGCTGGTCGTCGAGCACCTGCCGTCGGAACAGCCACGGCATGCGGCCCTTGACCTTGAGCGGCCGCAGCCGCGCGTCGCCCGCCACCAGATCGCCCCCGGCATCGAACACGGCGAAGTACACCTCTTCGCTGCGGTCGAACAGGGCCGCTGACAGCTCGGCCTCCGACAGTGCGAGTCGGAGCTCCCCGTTGCTTTCATGAACCTGCGAGGCAATGGCCATCGCGTCGTCGAGCAGCGCACGGTCGAACGCTTCGCTCGTGGAGATATACGAGACCAGCGTGGTGACCGATGTCCCCAATATGACCGTGATCGCCAGCGGCAACAGCACGATCTGCTGCAGGCGCGTGCGAAGCGATGCCGGTCTGTCGGCTTTCATCCCTTCATCCGCTCGGCGGAAGTGCGAGAAGGACGCCTGGGCTGTGGCACCCCGATGCAAGCATAGAGACTCAACCCTTGTCCTCCGCCGCCTCGACCAGATAACCCAGGCCGCGCAAGGTGCGGATGGTCGCGCCGCTGCCTGCGAGCTTCTTTCGCAGACGCGACACGAACGTCTCCAGCGCGTTGTCGCCCAGGGAGTCGTCGAAGCCCGACAGCTTGCTCGACAACGCAGGCTTGCTCACCACGCGCCCGGGCGACGACATCAGTTCCGCCAGCACCTCATGCTCCCGCGCCGGCAGGTCGAAGGCATGCAAGGCATCGGCCGAGCGGCGAAAGAAGCGTCCTGCCCCGCGGTCGTACACCAGGGTGCCGACTTCGCACCGCTCGCCGGCGGCGCTGCTGCGTCGCGCCAGGGCGCGCAGTCGGGCTTCGACCTCGCCGAGGTCGAACGGCTTGCCCAGGTAGTCGTCCGCTCCGGCGTCCAGACCGGCGATGCGGTCGTCTGTGCGATTGCGTGCAGTCAGCACCAGCACGGCGGTGCGGTCGCCCCGGGCACGCGCCTCCCGCAGCAGGGTCAGCCCGCTGCCGTCGGGCAGGTTGAGGTCCAGCAACACTGCATCGAATGGTTGTACCCGCCACAGGTGCCGGGCCGCGTCGGCCGTGCCCACTGCATCGACGCGGTGGCCGGCTTCGGTGAGGCTGCGCTGCACCACGTCTTGCAGCACCTCGTCGTCTTCAATCAACAGAATGCGCATCTCGTCCCGAGGAGTTCGCCACCGACTGCAACTCTACCGGCCGCCGCGCACCGGCCAGACACGCCTGTCGATTGCGTTCCTGCCGGGCGAAGCCGCAACAGCAAGGCAGAACAATTGCCAATTCGCCTAGGTACTATTGCGTAGCGGGGCGGTCAGGTGGCGGTCAGGCAGCGGATGGGATAAATCCACTTTACCAACACATGTTCGATGAGGAGACAAGTGAAGATCAAGAGTCAGCGGGACTTCTGGTCCGGGTTGATGTTCATCGTTACCGGCGTGGTGTTCGCGATCGGGGCGTTGAATTACAGCTTCGGCAGCTCGGCGCGGCCCGGTCCGGGCTATTTTCCTTTCGGCCTGGGTATTTTGATGGCCATTCTTGGCGGCATCGTGCTGTTCAAGGCGCTCACGATCGAGGTCGAAGGCGGAGACCCGATCGGCCCGATCGCGTGGAAGCCCCTCATCATCATCGTGGCCGCCGTCGCGATCTTCGGCGTCACGCTGCCGACATTGGGCATGGCGATCTCCCTTCCCATCCTCATCATCCTGACGAGCCTCGCGGGTGACGAGTTCCACTGGAAGGACGTGCTGATCAACTGCATCGTCCTCACCGTGGGCAGCTGGGCCATCTTCATTCTCGGGCTGAAGCTCATCATTCCGCTGTGGCCGACGTTCCTGGCTGTCGGCGGCTGAAGAAAGAAAACGCATGGACCTGATCCACAACCTGATGATCGGTTTCCAGACCGCTCTCAGTTTCCAGAACCTTCTGTACGCGTTCTTCGGCGCTGTGCTTGGCACCCTGATCGGCGTGCTTCCCGGCCTCGGCCCGGTGGCGACGATCGCGATGCTGCTGCCGTCGATCTACGCGCTGGACGCCACGCCGGCGCTCATCATGCTGGCCGGCATCTACTATGGCGCGCAGTATGGCGGCTCCACCACGGCGATTCTCATCAACGTGCCCGGCGAGTCCAGCTCGGTGGTCACGGCGATCGACGGCTACCAGATGGCACGTCAGGGCCGCGCGGGTGCAGCGCTCGCGGCGGCGGGACTGGGATCGTTCTTCGCCGGCTGCGTGGGCACGATCATCATCGCCGCCTTTGCACCGCCATTGACGGAGCGGGCCTTCAAGTTCGGTCCTGCAGAGTACTTCTCCCTGATGGTGCTCGGCTTGATCGGTGCGGTGGTGCTGGCCTCGG
>DASTGE010000369.1:0-2284 GCA_035719405.1 Burkholderiaceae bacterium | reverse complement strand
ATGAACCCGTCTGAAGTGCTGCTCAAGGGTCACGAGATCACGCGCCGATGGGGTGGGCTGGTCGCGGTCGATAGTGTGTCGATCGAGCTGCAGCGCGGGCAAGTGCATGCCGTGATAGGAACCAACGGCGCCGGCAAGTCGACGCTCATCAACATCCTGTCAGGCGAGATCCCGCCATCGGGCGGACGTGTGGAATTGCTGGGCAATGATGTGACTGCCTGGTCGCAGCCTCGGCGCGCAAGGCATGGATTGGGCCGCAGCTATCAGCGCAGTACGATCTACCCAGCCTTTTCCGTGCTGGAGAATTGTCGCCTCGCCGCGCAGGCCAAATACCAGCGCCCTTTGGCGTGGTGGCAGCCGGCGCAGCGCTGCGTTTACAGCAACGATGCGGCATTGGCTGCCGCATCGCGCGTCGGGCTCGATGCGATGCTTGACCGCGATGCGGGGATGCTGTCTCACGGGCAGAAGCGCCAGCTTGAGATTGCGATGTGCCTTGCGACCGCGCCCGAAGTGCTGCTGCTCGACGAGCCGCTGGCCGGCATGGGCGCCGAGGAGACCGAGCGCATGCTGGCGTTGCTCGCCGAACTCAGGGCTGGGCATGCCATCCTCCTCGTCGAGCACGACATGGACGCCGTGTTCCGCATTGCCGACCGCATCACGGTGATGGTCAACGGCGCGGTGATCGCATCCGACACGCCGGAGCGCGTGCGGACCAACGCCGATGTGCAGGCCGCCTATCTCGGAGGGCATTGAGATGGCCGGTGAATTGATTCTCGATGCAAAGGGCATTCATGCCTGGTACGGATCGAGCCATGTGCTGAATGGCGTGGACCTGCAGATTGCACGCGGCGAGACGGTCGGCCTTCTGGGCCGCAACGGCATGGGAAAGTCGACGCTGATCCGCACGCTGCTCGGGCTTGTGACCCAGCGCGAAGGCAGCATCGCCCTGTTCGGAAAGGATGCTTCGCGCGCGCGTCCTCATGAAGTGTCGCGCATGGGGGTGGCCTATGTGCCCGAAGGCCGCGGCGTGTTCCCCAACCTCACGGTTCGGGAAAACCTGGTCATGGCGGCCAGACGCGGACGGGACGGACGCTGCGACTGGCCTTACGAGCGTGTGCTGCAGACATTTCCACGGTTGACGGAGCGCCTCAAGAACCTGGGCTCGCAATTGTCGGGCGGCGAGCAGCAGATGCTGTCGATCGGGCGCGCGCTGATGACGCACCCCGATCTCGTCGTGCTCGACGAGGCGACCGAAGGCCTGGCGCCGCTGATCGTGGCTGATATCTGGCGAGTGGTCGGAGAGATATCGGCAAGCGGCATTGCGACGCTCATCGTCGATCGGGACTATCGGAAAGTGCTGGCGCACGCCGACGGCGCGGTGGTGCTGCAGAAGGGGCAGGTGGTGTTGTGGGGGAGCGCGGAGGAAGTGGGACGTTCTCCTGCCTTGGCCGGCTTCCTTGGCGTCTGAGGTGATTCTCGTCGCGGCCTGACCTTCGCGGGACTGCCGCGCGACCAGGCGCCCGCAGTGCTCGTCCGCGAATCCCGCCGCATGAGGCCTCTGCCCTGGCCATTGTCAAAGCGTTTCGCACACCCCGGCTTCGCTTCGCGTACGAAAACATTTCCGCTCAAAGGAAATGTATTGTCCGACGCTGTTCTCTTGATCCACGAAATTCAATGTGCATACGCATCCCCTCCCCCTCCCCCACCCGTACGCAAGCCAGAGCTAGCGAGACTCCTCATCAGACACTGTCGCTCGATCGCCCCTCCGGGGCCGCGCGGCAACGAATGCCTGAAAGTCCGCTCTTCGCAGGTGCAGAGCGATCGCACTCCCGTTCCGGGAGCGTCAGGTCGAGGCCAGCCCGACCCCTGATTCCTGCCCACGGCGACACTGGTGCAATGGACACGACCATCGTCGAAATGTCCAACCTGTCCGCGGACAGCTTCACGCGTTGGTTCAAGAAGTCTGCGTCAGAGCAGTACCTGTACGCCAAGGCCTTGCCGAGCGAACATCGGGATGCTCTGGAAAGAAGCCTGGAAGCGCGGATGCGCGAGGCGAGCGACTCGACCGAAGCTAGGGCTCTGATGACGATGTGGTTGTCGGTGCAGCAGGCGAGAATCAGAACGCACGACCGTGCGGGCCTGCGGGAATACCGGCGCGAAGCATTCGTAAACGCTGGCTTGGCCGCCGCCATGTTGGCTCCGATTCCGCTCATCCCCACGATCGTTGCCGAGGCCCGGCGCGGCTACTACAGTTCTCCGTCGCGGCCTGAATACGAAGCCGCGT
>DASTGE010000368.1:0-2679 GCA_035719405.1 Burkholderiaceae bacterium | reverse complement strand
GGTCAAAGTCGCCTGCCGCGCGATCACAGAGGCTGCCGCCAAGGTGGCGGATTCGGATGCCCGAGATCCGAGCAAGGGAGGTGCGTGATGAGCGAGAGCATCACCCCGTCTTTCATCCAGCACGTCCAGAACGTGGCCGGCGTAGAGCGTGAGCACTGGCCAGACCAGTTCCTGCAGTGGTATGAGCCTGGTCAGTGGCTCAACGCTGAGCGCGCGATGGCCGTGTTCCTGGGCCAGAAGTTCGCCCAACAGCGCACGCAGCTGGAAGGTGAGCGCAAGGTGCTGCTGGAACTCATGGACAAGATGTGGGAGCAGCTCAATTTCACGCTGATCACCACCGAGTTTGAGCACGCCGACGAAGAACGGGCGCTTCTGGATCTGTTGACCCAGGCCGGCGCTGCCATGAAAGCGTGCCAGGAGCAGCAAGCCGCCAAGCTTTCCAAGCCCCAGATCCACAGCAAAGGAACGGAGGCACCGTGAGCCTCACGCTCAGTGAAGCCGAACTGGTCGAGCTGACGGGCTACCGGCGGCCAGCCGACCAGATCCGCGAATTGCATCGCCGCGGGTTCTCGCGGGCCTACGTCAACCGACTGGGCCGCGTGGTGTTGGAGCGCGCTCACTACATGGCCGTGTGCGGCATGCACGTTGAGCGCCCACGACCGAAGGTCAAGGTGAGGGCCGCTGCGTGAAACGATCCGGCCTG
Source organism: Burkholderiaceae bacterium (assembly GCA_035719405.1). GTDB lineage: Bacteria > Pseudomonadota > Gammaproteobacteria > Burkholderiales > Burkholderiaceae_C > CAMLIZ01. Next base: position 1,976 of record DASTGE010000368.1, on the reverse strand, counting down.
CCGCGCGGCGTCTTCGAGAAGAACGGCCGCTTCTACGACGTGCGCGCCATTGAAGGCAAGCGCAAATGGTTTGGGCTCACTCGCGTGGCCGAGGGCCTGCCGGCCATGTTCCTGGCCCTGGCCAAGCACCGGGCGGAACTGGCCAAGAGCCCGGACGGCATCAGCACGATGCCCACGCTGATCGCGGTGTGGCAAACCGAGGTGATGGTGAGGCGAAGTCCGAAGACACAGCGCGACGATATCGCACGGTGCGCGGTCATTGCGGAGGCGTTCGATGAATTCCGACCCGATGAGCCGGAGCCGCCAGACTGCGCGGAGTTCCTGCGACAGTTCAGGACAAAGCCGCGCACCTTCAATGCATACCGATCCCTGCTGCGCGAACTGTTCCGATTCGCCGAAGAGAAGGGCAAGCGCAAGTCCGGCTCCAACCCTGTTGACTCTCTGCGCACCGCGACCACCAAGCCTCGCGACAGGTGCCCCACGACCAGCGAACTACGCCGAGTGAAGATCGGCTGCCTGTACGGAGATGACGGCAAACGCACTCGCTCCGGCATGACGATGGCGTGCCTGATTGAGTTGGCCTACCTGTCGGGCCAGGACATCAGCGTGATGATCCGGGTGCTGGACAAACGCGACCCACAGCGGCCGGATGAGCCCCACGTGACCGATGGCGGCATCTTCTTCCGCCGCGACAAGACGGGCAATGCCGTGGAGATCCAGTGGACGCCGCGCTTGCGTGCCGTGGTTGCGGCCCTGCGCAAACTCAAGGCCGAACGCATGCTCAAGAAACGGGCCGAACAGCGCGTGGTGACGCCCTGCCTGTTCACCAAGCAGGACGGCACACCGCTGACCTACGAGGCCGCATCAAACGCCTGGCAGCGCGGCATCAAGCGCTCCGGGGTGCTGCCGTTCATGTTCCGAGACATCCGCGCAGCGGCCCTGACTGACAAAGAGGCCGCCGCCGGTCTGCGCGAGGCAAACGCCATGGGCGCGCACGCGACCGAATCACAGACCACGACCTACGTTCGAAGGCGTCGCGCCCGGAAGACCACAGCCACCCGATGAGCCGTCTAACGGCGCCTCCGGAAGCCGCGCGAATGCGTGCCACAATGTGCAGCAATCGGTTAGACGGATTGGGCTGAAGCCGGCATGTTTGCTTGATTTGCTCTCTGCTTTGGGAGCAGTGGGTCGGACGTTCGAATCGTCTCACCCCGACCATCTTCTGGCCTCTAACGGATGCGGACGTGTCTAACGGACTCGCCGCCCCCGCGCAGCCTCGTCATTGCGCCGATGCCTACGCGGATGCCGCCAAAGGCGTTGCGCCGCCTTCCAGGCGGTGGGACAATTGAGGCTCGGATGGTGAATGCGCAGGCTGATGCGCAATGGTCTGTGGTGCAGGGTCGGCGGGGCGGCGCGCCCGCTTGTCAGGATCACCAAATGCACCAAGCCGGAGATCAGCACCGGCCACCATCCGAGCCTTCACGCATGCGTCCATCCTCTGCTTGTCGGCTACAAGCTGGTGCACCGGGCAAGTTGGGCGCAGTCGTGAGGGCAATGCGCAGGCTGATGCGCTACGACATCGCGAACGTGATCGGGTAAACCAACGGAGGAAAGTCACTCTGGGCTGCTGAAATGTTGCCGCCTGGGATCACAAGCCGGAGATCAGTACCGGCACCCTCTCCATCACCGCCCCAGCGCAGCCGCTCTACTTGGTGACGCCCTTGACCTTCTCGAAGGTCCGCATGCCACCAATGCCAAGCATGCCCAGCAGCAGCGGCCACATTTCGGACAGGTCCGCGGGGTTCAGGTTGACTGGGTGACCGGCCGCCACGAAGGCGAACTTCGCCACGGACAGGCCCAGCCAGTTCCATGCGCACGCCGCGCCGCACACCCAGCCGATGAACGGGCGCCATCCCGCGACGAACACAGACGCTGACGAGGCCTCGGCCTTGTTGACATCGACTTGCGCCAGGTCC
>DASTGE010000367.1:0-13108 GCA_035719405.1 Burkholderiaceae bacterium | reverse complement strand
AGCTCGATGTGGAGCGCATGAGGGCCGAACTGCCGCTCGCCGTCTATCTTTTCGACTGCCTGCATCTCGACGGGACGCCCCTGATCGACCGCCCTGCCGCCGAGCGTTTCGACGCGCTTGCCGGTGCACTGCCTCCGGCGCTCGTGATTCCCCGCCTCATCACCGGCGAGCTGGCGGCCGCCGAGGAGTTCTATGCCGACGCGCTCGCTCGCGGCCACGAAGGCGTGATGGCGAAGGCGCTCGATTCCCGCTATGAGGCCGGCAGCCGCGGCGGGAGCTGGCTCAAGGTCAAGCGCGCACATACGCTCGACCTGGTCGTGCTCGCGGCCGAATGGGGCAACGGCCGGCGGCAGGGGTGGCTGTCGAATCTGCATCTGGGCGCTCGGGACCCAGCCGGCGGCTGGGTGATGCTGGGCAAGACCTTCAAGGGCATGACCGACGCACTGCTGGAATGGCAGACCAGGGAGCTTCTCGCACGCGAGCGCACACGGGAAGGCCATGTCGTTCACGTTCGGCCCGAGCTGGTGGTGGAGGTGGCCTTCAACGACTTGCAGGCCAGCCCGCAATACCCCGGCGGCCTCGCGCTGCGCTTTGCGCGCGTGAAGGGCTATCGGCCCGACAAGCGGGCGGAGGACGCCGACACCATCGACACCGTGCTGCGCCTGCATGCACAGCAGATGGCGAGGATCGCGGGGTGAATCAGGGCTTCGCTCCCGGATGCCTCTTGCGATAGTCAGATGGAAGAATCTCCCGTTATCCTCGATCGCATTGCCATTCCCAGATCGAGTTCCCGTCATGACCCAGACCATTCCCGCCACGCTGATCCCCGGCGACGGCATCGGCCCCGAGATCGTCGACGCCACGCTGGTCGCCCTCGATGCCCTGAACGCGCCTTTCGAATGGGACCGGCAGGTGGCTGGTGCAGCAGGAGTCAAGGCCGAAGGCGATCCTCTTCCGAAGGCCACGCTCGAAAGCATCCGGCGCACGCGGCTTGCGCTGAAAGGCCCGCTGGAAACACCCTCGGGGGGCGGCTGGCGGTCGTCCAACGTGCGGCTGCGCGAGGAGTTCGAGCTGTACGCCAACCTGCGGCCGACGCGCACCATCATCCCCGGCGGGCGCTACGACAACATCGACCTGGTCATCGTCCGCGAGAACCTCGAAGGCCTGTATATCGGCCACGAGACGTATATCCCGATCGAAGGCGACCGGCATGCAGTTGCCATGGCCACGGGCGTCAATACCCGGCAGGGCAGCCGGCGGGCACTTCGATTCGCGTTCGAGTATGCGATCGCCAACGGTCGCAAGAAGGTGACGATCGTCCACAAGGCCAACATCATGAAGGCGTTGACGGGCATCTTCCTCGAGACCGGACAGCAGCTGTGGGAGCAGGAGTACAAGGGTCGCATTGCAATGGAGACGGTGATTGTCGACGCCTGCGCAATGAAGCTGGTGCTCAACCCATGGCAATTCGACGTGATCGTCACGACCAACCTGTTCGGCGACATCCTGTCCGACCTGGCCGCCGGATTGGTGGGCGGTCTGGGCATGGCGCCCGGCGCGAACATCGGCGCCAATGCGGCGATCTTCGAAGCCGTGCACGGCTCCGCGCCCGACATTGCAGGTCAGGGCAAGGCCAACCCCGTGGCGTTGATGCTCGCAGCGGCGATGATGCTCGACCACTGCAAGCTCGGCCCGCTCGCGGCGAGGCTTCGCAAGGCGATCGACGAGACCTTGAATGTGGACAAGGTGCGGACCGGAGACCTGGGCGGCAACGCCAGCACCGGGCAGTTCGCAAAGAGCGTGGCGGGACGGATCCTGAACGGGTGAAGATGAACGAGGCTGGCGCAGATGCAGACTAGAACAACCCCGCCTTGTCAGCCGCGCCCACCACGGCGCGAGCCAGCTCCGACATCTGCGAGTTCAAGTCGCCGCTGGTCGGCGACGTGGCCCGCGCCGTCCACAGAAGCTTGCCGGTCGCGGCATCGGTAAGCCTGCCGCTGGCCGTATAGGCATTGCGCACCCCTCCCCCGCCGATCGGCACGTCGATTCCCACGCCGCCACCGGAGTGCCTGCCGATGCCGAAGCCGCCGATGCCGATCGAGACGGGTGGACGAATGTCGCTGTTGGCAATGCTCACCGTCGTTGCCAACACCGCCTTCGCGCCGGCATTGCGCGCGGCCGCCAGGTATTGCTCATCGTTGACCGGCATGGCCGGGGTGCTGCGTGCGATATCGGGAGCGACGACCGGCGTGGCACCACGTGCGACCAGCTCGGAAGCCAGCTGTTCCTGGCAGATCTGCTTGACCACCGGCTCGGACGCGTCGCAGGCCACCATCACCCTTGCGCCCTGCAGGGTGCCGCGCGCAACGACTTGCGGATCCGCCCACTGCCCATCGACCTGTGTGGACGACGCGCAGGCACCCAGCATCAGCAGCGCAAGCGCAGACGCCACATGCCGGATCAGCGGTGTTCTTCGGGTCCGACGCATCGTTGCTCCTGCAACGAGTCCTGCCAACCCAATCTGCCGCATGGTATCCACTGGATGCTGATGCTGGAAATGAAGAAGGCGCCTGCCGGGTTCCATTTAAGGAACGGCGGCAAGCGCCGTGCCGCGACGGGGAATTGCCGCGGCACTTTCAGTCAGAGAAGGGTCAGCGACCGTCTCCGTCCGAATCGCCGGGAATCGCCCGCTCCACCTTGTCGCTCACGCGATCCCAGGCATCCCGGGTCGCCATCCTGGCGCGATCCCATGTCAGGCTCGACGAGCCGCGCGCGGTGTTCCACCCGCCGGCAAGGTCGGATTCCACGTCGTTCCATGCGCGCCGCGGGTTGCGGGTGTACGCGTCGACGCCATACCGGTACGCGGGGCCGTATTCGTCGTACGTGGCGACGGAGTCAATATACGGGCGGGTCGAGTAGTTCTCGCGCCAGTACAGGTCTTCCGCCGTCGGATCCACGAGTTCGGCGATTCCGTGTCCGGCCAGGCCGCCCAGCACCGCTCCCACAGCCGCGCCGACTGCCGTGCCCACAGGCCCCGCCACGCTCCCTGCCGCGGCGCCGGCGGCCAGTCCGCCCGCGACCGCACCCGTGGCCGTGCCGACCGGATGCGAGCCGGGAGCACCGGTCAGCGGATCCCGGTTCGCGCTGGTCCTGGTTTCGCCCTTGGCCAGGGGTTTGTCTTCCTTCATCTCGATCTCCTGTAGTCTCGTTGAGCCCACTCGAGCGCCCTGCTTTGGCGTGGCACCCGTCGAAAGCGATACCGCAGGGGTACGCAACACGAATTGCACGATCGGCGTCGCTTCCTGCCCATCGGGCAAGCGCCCTTTGCCTTTGTAGGATGTGTCTGATGCGGGCGAGCGATACGGCCGTCAGCGGGAGTTCCCGACGCAAGCGTCTTCGTCGCCGAGCGCCTTGCGTACGCTGCCGTGCGCCAGCGCGAGGCGTGCTTCGGCGCTGTCGGCGTCGAGCTGTCTCATGATCGACACGATCGCCACCTTCACCTTGTACCGACTTGCGTTCAGCGCGCGGCGCGCGGTGTGCTCGTCGGCGCCGGTGGCCCTCATCGTGAGTTGCACCGCGCGCCGGAATAGCTTGGCGTTGGTGGGATGAAGGTCGACCATGAGGTTGCGGTAGACCTTGTTGAGTCGGACCATCACCGCACTGGAAAAGGTGTTGAGCGCGATTTTTTGCGCCGTGCCGGCCTTGAGGCGGGTGCTGCCCGAGATCACCTCGCTGCCCGTGTCGAGCGTGATCGCAACGTCGGCATCGCGCGTCAGCGGCGCGCCGGGATTGTTGGCGATGCCGATGGTCAGGGCACCCGCCTCCTTCGCAGCGGTCATCGCGGCCAGCACGTAGGGCGTCGTGCCCGAAGCGGCAAGCAGGATGACCACGTCGTCCGGCTCCGGCTCCAGCATGCGCAGATCCGCTGCGCCATCGTCGGAGCTGTCTTCGGCACCTTCCACCGACTCGAACATGGCACGCGGCCCGCCGGCGATCAGCGCTGAAGCGCGCGAGCGCGGCCAGGAGAAGGTCGGCGCCAGCTCCACACTGTCGAGCAACCCGAGACGCCCGGAGGTGCCCGCGCCAACATAGATGAGCCGGCCACCGGAGCGCAGCCTCGGAACCGCGCGCTCCACGGCCTCGGCGATCCCGGGGCCCGCTGCGTGGACCGCCTTCAACGCGTCGGCCTGGTCATCGATAAAGGCGTCCACCAGCTGCTGCACGTCGTAGCAGTCGAGGTCACCATGCATGTCGCTCGGGGTTTCCGTTCTCAGCATCGCGGCGGGGAGTCGCGGTCTCGGTGATGCGTTGGGCAATTCTTGCGCCTGTACGCCGCGGCAGCGAGGCATTTTTGGGAACAAGGGCGGCCGCGACGTGACCGTGGGCAGCATGGCCAAGCTCAACACCACCGTATCGCGGCTTGTGCCGAGCCTGGGCGACAAGCTCGCGGCAAAGCTCGTGTCGCAACTCGTCGACGACACGCCGCCACGCGATCCGGAAGGCGCGCTCTATCGTCCGACCAACGACGGCCGCGTTCATGGCGGCGACGCACAGGTCGCGTATTGAGCAACTCGACGGCAATTCGGCGCACTGAAGCAGGTGAACAAAGGCACGCCGACAGACATCGCGGGACCATGCACTTCTGCACGGCCAAAATGCCGCGCCATTACGTAACGTGACAATTGCCCTCCTTCGTTACCGGGCGTCCCCTTACGCTGGCTTCATGTTATTGCGCCTCGCCACAATAAGCTTCGTCGCCGTTTGCGCCTGCGCCTCGGCCCACGCGGATCCATTGGCGGACATCGGGAACGTGCGTGACGGCGGCGCCGTCGCCCGGCGCATCCTGCAGCTGGACGGCATCAGCACGAACGTGGCGGGAATGCGGCTGACGCCGGGTGTGGCCTTCGGCCTGCGCGGCACTGTGCGCGACAACATGTCGCGCAGCATCGCGCCGGCGCTGCAACTCCAGATCAGGCAAGGGCTCAGCATGGCTCTGCTACCGGCAGCAGGCTCAGGCGCAACCATGCTGGTGCTGCAGATCACACCCTGATCCAACTAACCTGACTTCAGGGCCAGCTGCTCTCGCGCATGGGGAGCACCATCAATTCGGGGATCACTGTCTCCTCGGGTTGCAGCAACACGAACTTGATGGCGTTGGCCACGTTCTTCGGATCCTGAAGCACATTGGGATCAATATCGGGAAAGCGGTCGAGCAGGAACGGCGTGCGCATGCCGCCGGCCACGATCGCCGAGACCTTGATGCCCTGCAGACGCAATTCGGCGTGCAGCGCATGCGACAGCCCCAGCAGACCCCATTTCGTTGCGTGATAGGCCGCGGCATTGGGCCATGTCCGCTTGGATGCGGTCGATGCGATGTTGACGATATGACCTCCGCCCTTGCCGCCCATCGCAGCCACGGCGTACTTCGCCATCAGGAACGGACCGGTGAGATTCGTGCGGACCACGCGCTCCCAGTCGGCTCCTGACAATTCGCTGATCGGCACCGTGTAGTCGATGGCCGCATTGTTCACGAGCACGTCGAGTCGACCGAGGCGCTCACGCACACGGGACACCGCCCTCTCGACCTGAAGCTCGTCGCCCACGTCCAGCGGCAGCGCCATCGCCTCGATGTTGCGCTCGCCCAGCGCCTTCGCGCATTGTTCGGCGCGATCTGCCGCGAGATCGGCCACCACGATGCGACCACCCGCCTCGCCAAGTGTCTCGGCGATCGCCGCTCCGAGTCCTCGCGAGCCTCCGGTGATCAGAATGACCTTTCCCTCGAGCGCGTGCCGTTCTTGCATTTGGTTGAACTCCTCTTGACGGGGTGGATGAAAGCGCGCGGACTCAGGCTTCAGCCGCCTGCTGCAGCCGCGCAAAGTGCTCGGAACGCCCGGTCTTGTACAGGTCGTACCATGCATCGAGGGCCTCGTCGTCGTAGATGCCGAGGCATTGGCATGCCGGCTTGTCAGCAGCCGCCATGCCCGACGCATTGCATGGACGCGCCGGCCCGCTTCAACGTTTGCCCGCAAACAGATGGCGTCCGTCGGCAGCTTCGCGCCAGCGCTTCTTGGCGATCGCGCGCAAGCATGCGGCGATGGTCGTTGCGAACGCTTCGTCGAACCAGTCGTGCGCGCCACTGACGCCAACAACAATGCCGTCCAGCGAAACCGCTCCCCACAGCAGCGTCTCGCCCTCCCTCAGCAGATGAGGGCACATCAACTGCAGCCGTTGCCCATCCATCCCGCGCTCCCACGTCGCCCGCGCTTTTGCCCGTGCGAAGGCCGCATAGTCCGCATCCCATTTCGAGCGATCGCCGACTGCATGTTCGAGCAGCACGGCCTGCTCGAAGCCCACATCGCCCGGCCTCATCGCCGGGTCCATGATGACGATGTAAAGAAAGCCGCTGCCGCAGACTTCACGATTGCTCATTTGCGGCTCAATCATCGGCAGGGCCAGCTGCAGGGCCTGGCGGGCAGCATCGGCGTCGGCGAAGTAACTCATTCGAAGACTCCATGTAGGTGAAGCAAGACGAGCACGATCAGCGTCACCTCGCAAGACGGCGTCATTGACCTTTATTCGCAGGAAGGCGGCAATGCAATCCGCATGCCCGCTGGGCCGAGCAGGCGGTTCAAAGGTTTTCCGGCAAGAAGTGCGGGAACAGTTGCCGGACCATAAGCTGCATATCGGCTGCATTCACGTACACGTTGGGCGATGGACGATGGGCGCCCCAATTGCGCGACATTCTTCGATCCAGGGTTACACGGATTAACGTCGGTGGCACCCGAGACCGCACCGTGGTCATCGAAACGCTTTTCGCGCATGTGCACGTCAAAGCAGAACACGGGCAGCGGTGGCATGTATACGCGATGACGCTCGCAGACGCGTCACGCTGTACGGCCACGACTCGTCTGCCGGTGTTCATGCCTTCGCCCCGCACGATTGCTGAACGGCACACGTTTTGCCCAACGCCGGGGGACTTCTCCTCTTTTGAACGAAGGAACCTGAGCCATGAGAATCGCGCTCATCAGCGAACACGCGTCGCCCCTGGCCGCCATCGGCGGGGTCGACGCCGGCGGCCAGAATATCTACGTGGCGCACATTGCCCAATGCCTTGTGGACGAGGGCCACACCGTCGATGTGTTCACGAGGCGCGACGCGAACGACCAACCTCCTGTGGTCTATTGCAGGTCGGGACTGCGGGTGCTGCATGTTCCCGCGGGACCAGCGTCCTTCGTCGCGAAGGAGGAGCTGCTGCAGTACATGCCGGAGTTCGCCGAAGCCTGTATCCGCCTCTGCCAGGCCGGCCTGCATTACGACGTGGTGCACGCGAACTTCTTCATGTCGGGCTGGGTCGCGTTGCAGCTCAAGCGCAAGCTCGGCCTGCCCTTCGTGATCACCTTCCATGCGCTCGGGCTGGTCAGGCGCGAACATCAGCGCGAGGCGGACGGCTTTCCGGAGGAGAGGATCGATATCGAGCGTCAGCTGGTGCGCGAAGCCGACGCGATCATTGCTGAATGTCCTCAGGATCAGAGCGATCTCGTGCGCCTGTACGGCGCCGACCCCAACAAGATGTCGATGATCCCTTGCGGCTTCGATCCGGCGGAGTTTGCGCCAAGGGCCAGGGGTGAAGCGCGCGATGTGCTGGACCTGGGCTCAAAGGAATTCATAGTGCTCCAGCTTGGACGCATGGTGCCCCGCAAGGGCGTGGAGAACGTCGTGCGTGCCATGGCCCTGCTTCCACGCAAGATCCATCCGCGGCTGCTCGTGGTCGGAGGCGAGGCCGACACACCCGACGAGAAGGCGACGCCCGAGATCGGCCGGCTGCGCGGCATTGCGCGCCGCCTCGGCGTCGACGACATCGTGACCTTTACCGGACGTCGACAACGGCATGAGCTGCGCGACTACTACTGCGCCGCAAACGTCTTCGTCACCACACCGTGGTATGAGCCCTTCGGCATCACGCCACTGGAAGCCATGGCGTGCGGTGTGCCGGTGATCGGCAGCGCGGTCGGTGGCATTCAGTATTCGGTGGTGGACGGCCTCACGGGTTATCTCGTCCCGCCAAACGATCCGCACGCGCTTGCCGAGCACCTCGCCTATCTGCAGACGCATCCTGCGCTAGGACGCGCACTGGGTCTGGCGGGTATTCGCAGGGCGCAGATGATGTTCACCTGGGACCAGGTGGCGGCGCAGCTGGTCGCGGCGTATCGATCGTTGAAGCGGGTTGAAGACGCGTCGCGTTCCGCGCCAAACCGTCCGCGGTTGCATCTGGTGCGAGGCCGCGGGGCGGGCAAGGTCTCCCGCTCCGCCACGCATGCGACGACCTCCCCACAGCCCCGCGCCGCGACGCTGGTTGCCGCGAAGTGAAGCCGCTCTCCGACCGCGCGGTATTCATCGACAAGGACGGTACGCTCATCGAGGACGCGCCTTACAACGTCGACCCCGCGCTGTTGCACTTCACTCCAGGCGCGGTCGAAGGGCTCAGGCTGCTCAATTCGCAGGGCTGGCGACTCATTGTCGTGACGAACCAGCCCGGAGTTGCCCTCGGGCGTTTCGACGCGCAGGCGCTTGTCCGCTTGCAGCAGGCGCTCACGCGGATGCTCGCGGAAGAAGGCGTCACGCTGGAAGGCTTCCATGCCTGCCCGCATGCGCCGGGCGATGGCTGCACATGCCGCAAGCCGCAACCAGGCCTGCTCCAGTGGGCGGCCCACGTTCATGGCATCGACCTTTCGCAATCCTGGATGGTGGGCGACATCCTCAATGACGTCGAGGCAGGGCGCCGCGCCGGCTGCCGCACCGTGCTGCTGGACGTGGGGCACGAGACCGAGTGGGATCTCTCCACGCCATGGCGCATTCCGCATCACCGCTGTCGCACTCTGCTGGAGGCAGCCGGGATCGTCACAGGCCGCCGCCGTGCGGCGTCCCTGGAGGATGCCTCGCATGCCTGACCATCTGCAGCGCTGGCATCGCGCACGCCGCGTGCTTGCCGTCCGGCTGGACAACCTGGGCGACGTGCTGATGACCACGCCCGCGCTCGCGGCGTTACGTCAGGCGCTGCCGCAGGCGGAGCTGACGCTCCTGGCCTCGCCATACGGTGCGCATCTGCAGCCGCACCTCGCGATGGTCGACCGCGTCATCCCACATCGTGCGTCGTGGCTGAAGCATGACCATCCGGCCACTGCCGTCGAGGAGGCCGCGCTGATGCAGCGGCTGGCGGCCGAAAGCTTCGACGCTGCCGTGATCTTCACCGTCTGTACCCAGAGTGCCCTGCCTGCGGCGCTGATGTGCCGGCTGGCCGGCATTCCGCTGCGGCTCGCCCATTCCCGCGAGAACCCGTATTCGCTGTTGAGCGATTGGGTGCCGGACCCGGATGTGGACATTGCCCATGCTCGGCACGAGGTGCGCCGCCAACTGGATCTCGTCGCCACGGTGGGCTTTTCGACGCCCGACGAGCGACTGCGCTTCGCGCTGCCCGAGGTGGATCGCGAAACGGTGGCATCAAGACTGCGTCATGCCGGTCTGCCACCCGGCGCCAATTGGATCGTCGTGCATCCCGGCGCAACCGCCGCATCACGCCGCTATCCCGCGGAGCGCTTCGGAGTCGCGGCCGATGCCATTGGCCACGACAGCGGGTGCACCGTCATCTTCACCGGCGACGCGAGCGAGCAGCCGCTGGTCGCCGAGGCCATGCGCGCGATGCGTGGCCCGGCGCTCTCGTTCGCGGGCATGCTGACGCTAGGTGAACTCGCCGCCCTGATTGCAGGGGCGAGGCTGCTCGTCTCCAACAACAGCGGGCCGGTGCATCTGGCCGCCGCGTTGGGCACGCCCGTGGTGGATCTGTACGCATTGACCAATCCCCAACACACCCCTTGGAAAGTGCCGCACCGGGTGCTTTACCAGGACGTCCCCTGCCGCAATTGCCTCAAGAGCGTGTGCCCCGAAGTCCATCACCGCTGCCTGCTCGACGTGACACCGCAGGCCGTGGCGCAGGCCGCGCTCGAACTGCTGGCGGAGCAGGACGCGCATCGACGCATTGTTCAGGTGATGGAGGCCTGATGATCACGCTCGGCATCAACGCTGCCTTTCACGACAGTGCGGCCGCGCTGATGATCGACGGCAGGCTGGTCGCTGCCGCGGAAGAAGAGCGCTTCACCCGCATCAAGCATGCAAAGCGGCCCGTCCCCTTCAGCGCCTGGGAGCTTCCGTTTCACGCGATCGACTACTGTCTGCGGGAAGCCGGATTGAATCTCGCGGACGTGAACCACGTCGCCTACAGCTACGACCCGGCGCGCTTCATCCGGGATCGCGTGCGCGGCAGCAGCATTGCCTTGCCGCTGCGGCCTTCGGCCCATGACCCCGGCGCCTGGGAAAGTGTGTGGGATCCCCTGTTCGCGAGCTACATCGTCAATGCGCCGCGTCAGCTCGCCAGCGGGGCACCCCACCACCTCAAGAAGCGCTTCGACGGCGTACGGCATGACGGCCCCTACCGCTTCCACTTCGTCGACCACCATCTCGCGCATCAGGCGAGCGCTTTCCTCGCCGCGCCTTTCGAGCATTGCGCGGTGATGACACTCGACGGCCGCGGCGAGGACGCGACCACGAGCTACGGCACCTATGCGGGCCACGTGGGGGGACGCAACGGCAGCGGCCGCTATGAGCGCCTGGGCGAAGTGCTCATGCCGCATTCACTGGGCATGCTGTATGAGCGCATCACCAGCCACCTGGGATTCCTCCATTCGAGCGACGAGTACAAGGTCATGGCTCTGGCCGCGCTCGGACGTCCGACTTACCTGGAGACATTCCGCTCCCTCATTCATGTCGAGGACGAGGGCCGATACCGCATCGATCCGTTCGACCCGGCCGAGCTTTTCGGGCCTGCACGCGAACGGGGCGAGCGCCTGGAGCAAAGGCACTTCGACATCACCGCATCGCTGCAGGCGGCCCTCGAAGAGACCGTCCTTCACCTGGCTCGATGGTTGCGCGAGGCCACGGGCGAATCATTGCTGGCGATGGCCGGCGGCGTCGCGCTCAACTGTGTGATGAACGCGAAGCTGCGAGACGCAGGCCTCTTCGAGGAAGTGTGGGTGCAGCCGGCCGCAGGCGATGCGGGCAGCGCGCTCGGCGCCGCCCTCTGGATCGACTCCCACGAGCGCAGCGGCAGTCCGGCCGTCCTCGCGCCGCGCCTTTGGACCATGGAGCATGCGTACTGGGGCCCCTCCCATCGCGACGACGAGATCGAACAGCTGCTGAAGTGGGCGAGGCTGCCTTTCCGCCGCCTCCGCGACGTGACCGGGGAAACCGCGGAGCTGCTGCTGCAGGACCGGATCGTCGGCTGGTTTCAGGGGCGCATGGAGTTCGGACCCCGCGCGCTGGGCGCGCGGTCCATCCTCGCATCGCCTTTGAACGCAGGGATGCAGGCGCGGCTGAACGAGCTGAAGGACCGGGAGGACTTCCGCCCCGTGGCGCCCGTGGTGACGGAGGATGACTTCGACAATTGGTTCACCCCGGCGCAGTCCGATGGCGGCTCATCACCGTTCATGCTGTTCGTTTACGACGTGAAACCCGAGGCCGCCGCGCGCATTCCGGCTGTGTGCCACGCGGACCGTACGGCGCGCGTGCAGACGGTGCGCCGGGACACGAACCCGCGCTACCACGGCCTCCTCAAGGCCTTCGGCGCGCGTACCGGCGTGCCGGTCCTCGTCAACACGTCGTTCAATGTTCGAGGCGAGCCGATGGTCTGCTCGCCCCGCGATGCGCTGGCGGCCTTCTTCAGCACGCCGCTGGACGCACTGGTGATCGGCTCGTTCCTGCTGGAGAAGCGATGACGATGACGGTGTCAGTCGTGATCCCCACCTGTCGGCGGCCCGATTTGCTTGCACGCTGCCTGGCGCCACTGCTCGAACAATCGTTGACGGAACGTGAGCGCTACGAAGTCATCGTCGTCGACGATGGCCGCACGGACGAGACGCGGACACTGGTGGAGCGAATGGCCGAGACGCCGGGCGCGCCTCGGCTGCGCTACCTTCGACCCGCCGCTGGTCGCGGACCGGCCGCGGCGCGCAACCTGGGATGGCAGGCGGCCGAAGGCGAGATCGTCGCCTTTACGGACGACGACACCGTGCCCGACCGCGACTGGCTGCGTGCTGGTGTCGAGGCAATGGAGCATCTTCAAGTGCCCGCCGTTCGCGGCCAGGTGCGCGTCCCGCTGCCCCGCCAGGTGACCGACCATGCGCGCATGACGCAGGGCCTCGAAGTCGCCGAGTTCGTGACGGCCAATTGCTTCGTTCGGCACGATGCGCTTCAGGCGGTAGGCGGTTTCGACGAGCGCTTCACCCGCCCCTGGCGCGAGGATTCGGACCTGCACTTCAAGCTGATCGGCCGCTACGGGGAAGTGCCGAAGGCCAGCCGCGCCGTGGTACAGCATCCGGTGCGCGAGGCGCCTTTCGGCATCAGCCTGAAGCAGCAGGCCAACATGATGTTCGACGCGCTGCTGTTCAAGAAGCACCCGCAGTTGTACGAGCGCATGGTGGGCCGTCTGCACGCACCGGCAAGCTACTACGCGATCGTCGGCGCCACACTGGCGGCGCCGGTCGCCGCGATCGCCGGGCATCGGAAACTCGCGGGCTGGCTGCTCGTAGCGGGAAGTGCACTCGTGCTCAGGCTCGCGGCCCGCCGCCTGCGCGGCACCACCCGTGCGCCCCGGAATGTGGTCGAGATGCTGCTCACGTCCGCTGCGATCCCGTTCCTGTCGCTCTACTGGCGGCTTGCCGGCGCGTGGCGCTTCCGGGTCCGCTTCTTCTGACGGGCACGAAAGCCACGTCAGGCGATGCGAGGACAAGCCAGCCCCAGACACCACTCGCCGCGCATCGGCGTGTTTCGTGCGCTCGTGCTCGGCGACATGCTGTGCGCACTACCCGCGCTGAAGGCCTTGCGTGCGGCGCACCCCGAAGCGCAACTCACGCTCATCGGCCTCCCGTGGGCCGCAGAGCTTGTCGCCAGGCTGCCCTTCATCGACCGGTTCATCCCGTTCCCCGACTTTCCCGGGCTGCCCGAGCAGCCGCCCGATCTGGTCGCCCTCCCCGAATTTTTCGACAAGACGCGAGCTCAC
>DASTGE010000366.1:0-2322 GCA_035719405.1 Burkholderiaceae bacterium | reverse complement strand
GACTCCGTGCTCTGCTACGAAGCGCATCAAGACCGCCTCGTTCGTTGCATCCGGAGGCCAATGCGAGGGGACGAGTGCGTGGGCGATTGCGTCGTATGCCGGATTGGCAGGCAGGGGCTTGGAAAAATCGACGAAGTTGCGGTTGAGGTCGACGTTCTCGTGAGTGACGCGCCGGCAGCACGAGAAGCCATAGGGGTTGAGTGCATGGATGTAGAGCACCGCGACGCCGCGCGCGTCGGCCTCCCGATGGAACTCGGGATCGCCCAGCAGCGCGAGCTGAACTCCCGATCCGCCAAAGCCCTCCACGCCATGGCAACCGCTGCTCACGATCAGCAAGCGGCTGGCGTCGGCGGCGCCGAACCGGCCCACATCCATGGCCAGTGTTTCACCGTCGCGCCCCAGCATCGGATGGCGGTGCGACACGACATCGATGTCAGCCACATCGGCCGCCGCGAGAAACTTCTCGCGCGCCTGTGCATAGCTGTGCGAGAACAGGGGCGTCGCGTCCATCGACCAAGTTCCGTTCAGCGTGCAAGCCACGCCTCGGCAAGCTTCACCCACAGCGTCGCGCCAAGCGGGATCAGCTCGTCGTTGAAGTCGTAGCTCGGGTTGTGCAGCATGCACGGACCCATGCCGTGGCCGCTCTGTCGGTGCGTGCCGTCGCCATTGCCAATGAGGAAGTAGCAGCCCGGCTTGACCTGCAGGAAGTAGCTGAAATCCTCGGCTCCCATCGTGGGCTCGAACTCGATCACGTTGTCGGGGCCGACAAGATCGGCCATCACACGCGCGACGAAGTCCGTCTCGGCCGGGTGGTTGATGGTCGGCGGATAGTTGCGAACGAATTCAAACTCGCACGAGGCATCGAAGGCTGCGCAGGTGCTTTCCGCGACCGTGCGCATGCGCCTTTCGATTAGGTCGAGAACCTCGGGCGTGAACGTGCGCACCGTGCCTTGCAGCTCGCAACTCTCGGGCACCACGTTGGTCGCTTCCCCCGCGTGGATCATCGTCACCGAAATCACGCCGGTGTCGATCGGCCGCTTGTTGCGCGTGATGATGGTCTGGAAAGACTGCACCATCTGGCACGCCACGGGAACGGGATCGATGCCCAAGTGCGGCATGGCCGCATGCGATCCCTTGCCGCGAATGGTGATCCTGAATTCATTGCTCGACGCGAATACCGGGCCGCTGCGCACCGCGAACTGCCCCACTTTGAGGCCGGGCCAGTTGTGCACGCCAAACACGGCTTCCATCGGAAATCGCTCGAACAGTCCGTCCTTCATCATCTCGCGCGCTCCGCCGCCACCTTCTTCCGCGGGCTGGAAAATCAGGTAGATCGTGCCGTCGAAGCTGCGGTGTCGCGCGAAGTGCCGGGCGGCGGCAAGGAGCATCGCCACATGGCCGTCGTGACCGCATGCATGCATCTTTCCCGGATGAAGGCTGGCATGGGGGAAGCGGTTCTGCTCGGTAATCGGCAGCGCATCCATGTCCGCCCGCAGCCCAACGGCGCGACCGGAGGTTCCGTTACGAACGATACCGACGACTCCGGTGCCGCCAAGACCGCGGTGCACTTCGATGCCCCAGCCTGACAGTGCTTCTGCGATCAGGTCCGCCGTGCGGACCTCCTCGAAGCACAGCTCGGGATGGGCGTGGATCTGGCGCCTGAGGGCCGCAATACTGGCCGCGTCGGCCAGGATGGATTCGATCAGCTGCATTCGTCGCTCCTGGTGCGGCGACGGATCAGGGTCAGGGTCGCCGCCCCATAACGGGACATCTTACCGCTGCACCTGCGCGCGATATCCGCAGGGGAAATGAGGGGGTGCGCCGTGTGCGATATTGGAAACATGAGCACATTTGCCGACAAGGGTATTGGCGAAGCGATTCGTGTGGTACACGCGGCGTGTCCCCATGACTGCCCCGACACCTGCGCCATCCGGGTCACGGTACAGGGCGATCGCGTGATCCGTCTGCAGGGCGACCCCGATCATCCGACCACGCATGGTGCGCTGTGCACGAAGGTTTCGCGATACACGGAGCGAACCTGGCATCCCGAGCGAGTGCTGCATCCGCTGAAGCGGGTCGGGCCGAAGGGCAGTGGCCGCTTCGAGCGGGTGAGCTGGGACGAGGCACTGCGTGACATCGCTGCTCGGCTTTCGGAGATCGCCGCGCGCGAGCCGGAGGCGATCGTGCCGTACAGCTACGCCGGCACGATGGGCCTGGTGCAAGGCGAGAGCATTGCGGCCCGCTTCTTCCACGCGCTCGGGGCTTCACTGCTCGACCGCACCATCTGCTCTGCCGCCGGCGGCGAAGCGCTGCGCCTGACCT
>DASTGE010000365.1:0-2039 GCA_035719405.1 Burkholderiaceae bacterium | reverse complement strand
CAGCCCGCCATCCACCTCGCGTGTGACGGTGGCAAAGCCGTCAGCCACCTCGACCTTCGACGCAAAGGTCGCCTGCGGCAAGTCGGCCAACGCCGCCAGCATCTGGCCGGTCTGGTTGGCATCATCGTCAATCGCCTGCTTGCCGAGGATCACGAGTTGAGGCTGCTCCTTGTCGACCAGTGCCTTGAGAATCTTGGCGACCGCCAGCGGCTGCAGCTCTTCGTTTGTCTCCACGAGAATCGCGCGGTCGGCTCCGATGGCCATCGCGGTGCGCAGGGTTTCCTGACACTGCGTGACGCCACACGAGACCGCCACGATCTCCGTCACGACGCCCTTCTCCTTCAGCCGCACCGCCTCTTCGACCGCGATCTCGTCGAAGGGGTTCATGCTCATCTTCACGTTGGCAATATCGACCCCGCTGCCATCGGACTTCACGCGAACCTTCACGTTGTAGTCGACGACGCGCTTGACGGGTACCAGAACCTTCATAACGCGATCTCCTGCTGTTGCGACTGAATTGACGTTAACGTAAATCGGGAATTCTGACAGGCGCGCAAACCGCACCTCTCAAAAACGAACGATCGTGCTATTTTAGGGTCGCTCGCGGCGGCCGATGACGATGTCCCACCCAGACGTCCGGCCTTCTCCCGCTCCTGATGCAGTGCTTCAGGGCGCAGCAAGCCGAAACTCGATGCGCTGAAAGCGTCCCGTCTCATCGAGAAGCGTCAGCGCGTGGAGGCCGGCTGTATCGAGGTTCAAGGTGACGGCTTCTCTCGCCATCGCGCGGCGCACCTGCACGCCGTCGAGCAGCCAGTACAGACGATCGGAGGGCGAAGCCGCGCCCGCAGCCGACACTGTCACCGACACCTGGGGATGTCCCGGCACGGGCTTGAGCAGCGCACCCGCATCCAAGCCCTCGATTCGAAGCTGGCTGTCCTGCGATGGCGCACGGCAATCGGCCTCACGCACCCACGGCGCCAGCGCCGCAGGCCAACGCACATGCGGGCGTCCGGGCTGGCACATGACGAGCAATCCCCCCGTGCGATAGCGGTCAGGCAGGGTCGGCGGCGACGTGCCCTGCAGCAGCCACGCCGTGCGCTGCGACAGACACTGCTCAGGCGGCGTCGCCTCCTTTCGCATTCCCATGGGCCAGCAGATCAAGGAACGCGAGACGGTGACAGGGGGAGTGCGTGCGGCCGATGCCGGCTCCTGTAATGCTGAAGCGATGTCCTGCAGCAGCGGCGCGGCGGTGTTGGCGCCGAAAAAGCCCGGGTTGGGCGTGCCGTCGGGCCGGCCCACCCATACGCCGATGGTGTGCCGCCCCGTCACCCCGACAGCCCACGCGTCGCGAAAGCCGAAGCTGGTCCCTGTCTTCCACGCGAGCCCTCGCGCGCCTTCGACGAAGGGCCTGTCCGGATGCCCTCCGCCTTCGAGGATGTCGCGCACGATGAAAGCGGCACCTTCGCTCATCAGCCGGGACTCGATGCGCGGCTCCTCAGGCTGCAGGCGGGGCCGTCCTGCGAGACCCGCGCGGGCCAGCGCCCGATAGCCTCCCACCAATTCCTCCAGCGTCGTGCCCGCCCCCCCAAGGATCAGGCTCAGGTTCGGCTCTACCCCGCGGGCCATGCGCAGGCGGATGCCCGCCGCCCGCAACTGCGACGCAAAGCGTGCCGGACCGACGCGATCCAGCAGGTCGACCGCCGGCACATTGAGCGACTTCTGAAGCGCCTCGCTCACACTCACCGGACCGCTGAAGCTGGCCTGAAAGTTCCCAGGCTGATAGCCGCCGAAGGACTGAGGCGCGTCGATGAGCAGGCTTTCCGAATGCACCAGCCCTTCGTCGAGCGCCATTGCATAGAGGAAGGGCTTGAGTGTCGAGCCGGGCGAGCGCACCCCGCGAACCATGTCCACATGAGCGGCGCGCTCGCGATCGTTGAAGTCAGCCGAGCCCGCATAGGCAAGGACTTCGAGCGCGTCGTTGTCGATCACGAGCGCAGCGAGGGAAACTTTCGGCGGCAGGCCATTCACCCGGTCCAGCA
>DASTGE010000364.1:0-17947 GCA_035719405.1 Burkholderiaceae bacterium | reverse complement strand
CCAGCGCCTACTGCCGTTTGACAAAGGACTACAGCAAGATCCACGGCATCCTCAACACGTTGGGACCCGCGCTCGTGTATGCGTCGGACGCCGCGGTGTACGGCGCGCCGCTGTCCACCTCGGGCGTCGGTGCCATGGCCGTATTCAGCCATGGGGCACAGACCTATCCGGGTGCCTTGAGCTTCGACAGCCTTGCCCGCACGTCCGAGAGCGAGGCGGTCCGCATGGCCTTCGAGGCCATCCTGCCGGACGACCACGCCAAATACCTCCTCACTTCCGGCTCGACCGGGCACCCGAAGGTCGTGATCAACACCCATCGGATGCTTTGTGCCAATCAGCAGATGCTGGCACAGGTCTGGCTGTTCCTCGAGCAAGAAAAGCCGGTGATCGTCGACTGGCTGCCCTGGAGTCATACCTTCGGCGGCAACCACAACCTCAACCTCGTGCTGCGCAACGGCGGCACACTGGTCATCGACGAGGGCCGGCCCGCGCCCGGCCTCATCGAGAAGACGGCGCGCAACCTGCGCGAGATCAAGCCGACGATGTATTTCAACGTGCCCCGCGGCTTCGACATGTTGCTGCCGTATCTCGAGCAGGACGAAGCCCTTGCCCGCGATGTGTTCGAGCGCCTGCGCATGGTGTTTTATGCCGGGGCCGCGCTGCCCCAATCGAGCTGGGAAAGGCTGCAAGCCGTGGCGCGTAGGGTGCGCGACGAGCCGGTGTGGTTCACCACCTCGTGGGGCGCGACGGACACATCGCCCGCAGTGACGAGCGCTCATTGGCGGCTCGACCGGGCCGGCGTGATCGGCCTGCCCCTGCCTGGCCTGGAGCTGAAGTTCCTGCCGAAAGATGGCAAGCTGGAGATGCGCGTGCGGGGTGTGACGGTGTTTCCCGGATACCGCAACGCGCCGCACCTCACTGCTCAGGCGTTCGACGAGGAGGGCTACTACTGCATCGGCGATGCGGGCCGTCTGGTCGACGAGGCGCATCCCGAACTGGGCGTGGTCTTCGACGGCCGCGTTGCCGAGGACTTCAAGCTCGGCTCGGGCACCTGGGTATCGGTCGGCACGCTGCGTGTGAAGGCGATTTCGGCCTTTGCGCCACTGGTGCAGGACGTCGTGGTCACCGGGCATGAACGAGACGAGATCGGGTTGCTGGTGTTTCCGAGCCCGCAGGGCAGGGAACTGCCGGCTCAGGTGCTCGCTGCCCGTCTGCGCGAGGCCTTGCTGTTGATGAAGGCCGAAGGTGCTGGATCGTCACAATGCCCGACGCGGGCGCTGGTGCTTTCCGGGCCCCCGAGTGCCGACGCCGGTGAGATTACCGACAAGGGCTATATCAATCAGCGTGCGGTGCTCACGCGCTGCGCTTCGGATGTCGTGACACTCTACACATCCGACCCCAGAGTGATCCGCACAAAATCGCCAGTCGCACAATGAATGACCCGACGAACGATTCGATGAACGACTTTCAGCCGGCCCAGGGCCTGCTCGCCAGCCTGCCGCTGCTGCCAAGCGGGCGGGTAAAGTAGGCCAATGAGTCGTACGCACGTTCACCGCGTTACGGTCCATTTCGGCGATTGCGATCCCGCCGGCATTGTTTTCTTCCCGAACTTTTCGCGCTGGATGGACCAGGCGTCGCTGGCCTTCTTCATGGCCTGCGGCGTGTCTCCCTGGCGCGATCTGCTCAAGACGCGCGGGATCGTCGGCACGCCGCTGCTGGAGATCCACACCCGGTTCTTCAAGCCTGCGACTTACGGCGAAATCATCGATGTACACACCACTGTCGAGGAGTGGATGCACAAGGTCTTCCGTCATCGCCATGTGGTGCGGCGTGGCGAAGATCTCCTGTGCGAGGGCACGGAGGTACGCGCCTTCGTCATCCGCGATCCCGCCGACCCTGAGCGCATCAAGGCCATTCCCGTTCCCGAGGACATCAAGGCATTGTGCTCATGACCTTTCATGACAACCACGAACCACGAACGGAGACGCGCATGATCAGAAGCATCCGCAAGACAGTCGTCGGACTGGCGACCTTCCTCGCCGCCGGCGCTGCGCTCGCAGACATCACCATCGGTGTGACGCTGCCGCTGAGTGGCCCGGCCTCCGGCCTGGGCCTTCCGATGCAGAACGGGTTCAAGATCTGGCCTTCGACAATTGCCGGCGAGAAGGTGAATCTCATCATTCTCGACGACGCAACCGACCCCACCAAGGGCGTGCAGAACGCCAGGCGCTTCACCACGGACGACAAGGTCGATGTGATCATCGGGTCCGCCGCCACGCCTGTCGCAATTCCCATCGCGGACGTGGCGGCCGAAACGGGCACGCCACAGCTGGCCGCCGCGCCTGCGCCGCTGCCCCCGGGCAAGGACACATGGACCTTCCGCCTGCCGCAATCCAATGCGGTGATGGGAAGTGCGGTCGTCGCGCACATGGCCCGACTCGGTGTCAAGACCGTCGGCTTCATCGGCTACACCGATGCCTATGGCGAATCCTGGTTGAAGGACTTCACCGCACTGGCCGAGAAGTCCAACATCAAAGTCACCGCAGTCGAGCGCTTCGCGCGCTCGGACACCAGCGTCACATCCCAGGCCCTGAAGCTTGCCGCGGCGCATCCCGATGCCATCCTCGTCGTCGCATCGGGCAGCGGCGCCGCCATGCCGGTCAAGGCGCTCGTCGATCGTGGCTACAAGGGCAAGATCTATGAGACTCACGCCGCCGCCACGCGCGACCTGATGCGCATCGGCGGCAAGGACGTCGAAGGCGTGTATGTGGTCTCCGGGCCGGCCGTGATTGCCGACCAGCTGCCCGACAGCCATCCGTCCAAGCGCCTGGCCATCGACTTCGTGACCAAATACGAAAAGGCTTATGGCACGGGCTCCCGCAATCAGTTCGCTGCGCACGCCTACGACGCGCTCGTCCTGCTGGAGAAGGCAGTGCCGGTCGCGATGAAGAAGGCAAAGCCTGGCACCAAGGAGTTCCGTGCGGCGCTGCGTGATGCCTTCGAGAACATGGGCGAGGTTGTCGTCTCCCAGGGTGTGCTGCACTGGACGAAGGATGATCATTGGGGCTTCACCAGCAAGACCCCGGTGATGCTCAAGGTCGTCAGCAGCGACTGGAAGCCGGAATAAGAACCGCAAGCGCAACCGCAGCAGCAAAACAGCCGGGCCACCGCATGGACTTTTCCATCGCCAGCATCCTCGCCCTCGACGGAGTGACCAACGGCGCCATTTATGCGCTGCTGGCGATCGCGATCGTGCTGGTGTTCTCCGTCACGCGCGTGATCTTCATTCCGCAGGGCGAGTACGTGGCCTTCGGTGCCCTGACCGTCGGGCTGTTCCAGCTCGGTAAGGTGCCAGGCACCGTCTGGCTGCTGCTGGTGATGGCGGCGCTGGCCGCTCTGGCCGATCTGGTGAACGGATTGCGCGGCGGCCGACTGCCGGCGCGGGTTGTGTTCGAGGTCCTGCGCGGGCTCGTATTTCCGATCGCAGTCTCGCTGATCTCGATATGGCTCGCGCCGAAGAACCCGCCGCTTCTGGTGCAGGCGCTGCTGACACTGGCGCTGGTCACGCCGATGGGGCCTTTGGTATACAAGCTCGCCTATCGCTCGTTGGCCGACGCCGGCGTGCTGGTGCTGCTGATCATCTCGGTCGGCGTTCATTTCGCGCTCACCGGACTGGGCCTGCTGTTCTTCGGCGCAGAGGGTTATCGGACCCCGCCTTTCTGGGAAGAGCGCTTCGACTTCGGCGCGATGACGCTGTCAGGGCAGACGCTGATCGTGTTCGTGGTCACGATCGCACTGATGGCCATGTTGTTCGTGTTCTTCGGCAGGAGTCTGCAAGGCAAGGCCTTGCGCGCGACGGCCGTCAATCGCAATGGCGCCCGGCTGATGGGCATTTCCACCGACGGCGCCGGACGGCTGAGCTTCATGATGGCGGCCTTCATCGGCGCACTCTCGGGCCTGCTGATCGGGCCGACGACCACGGTGTTCTATGACACAGGCTTCCTCGTGGGGCTGAAGGGGTTCGTGGCGGCAGTGTTCGGGGGGCTGGCGAGCTTTCCTGCGGCATTTGCGGGCGCACTGGCGGTCGGCGTCCTGGAGTCGTTCGGGTCGTTCTGGGCGAGCGCGTTCAAGGAGGTGATTGTCTTCACCGCGATTCTTCCAGTGCTGTTGTGGCGGTCATTCGTGGATCGGCATGGCGAGGAGCATTGAGCTTCAAAAAGCCTTCGGAGCACTGACATGTCCAAGCCTCCTTTGACCGTTGCCAGCACACCCGCCCGATCACGAGCGGCCGCCGCTCCCCAAACCGCGTTCGCACCGCGCCGCATCGCGCTTGCCCTTTTCGCCGTTCTCATCGTCGCGCTGCCGCTGCTGCCTGTTCCCGAGTTCTGGATCACGCAGCTCAACTACATCGGCCTTTACGCCCTGGTCTCACTCGGACTGGTGCTGCTCACCGGGGTGGGCGGTCTCACTTCGTTCGGCCAGGCCGCCTTCGTCGGCATCGGCGCTTACGCCTCGGCCTACATCACCACCAAATACGGCGCATCGCCGTGGCTGGGGTTGCCCCTGGGCCTGGTCCTCACGGCCTTCGCCGCACTCATCCTGGGCTGGATCACCCTTCGCATGTCGGGCCACTACCTCCCGCTGGCGACGATTGCGTGGTGCCTCGCGCTCTTTTACACAATGGGCAACCTGGACGCGCTGGGCAAATACGATGGCCTGCTCGCAGTTCCGCCCGTCGAACTCGGCACCTTCAGCTTCCGCGAAGGCCGGCGCATCTATTACCTCATCTGGGGCTCGGCATTGCTCGGGGCGATTGCGATCGTCCATCTGCTGGATTCCCGCCCCGGTCGCGTGATGCGGGCGCTCAATGCAAATCGCGGCGGCGGCGTCACGATGCCCGAAGCGATGGGAGCCTCCACGTTTCGCTACAAGGTCGTGATGTTCCTCATCGCCGCGCTGCTGGCTTCGCTGTCGGGCTGGCTCTTCGCGCACCTGCAACGTACGGTGAACCCGTCGCCGTTCGGCCTGAAGTTCGGCATCGAATACCTGTTCATGGCGGTGGTCGGCGGCGTGGGCAGTGTGTGGGGTGCGTTCACCGGTGCGGCGCTGGTCAAGCTGGTGGAGGACCAGCTCCAGGTATTGCTGCCCAGGCTGCTGGGCACCAGCGGCAATTACGAGATCATCGTCTTCGGCATAGTGCTCGTGGTCGTGCTCAAGTTCGCGCCGAACGGCCTGTGGCCGCTGTTTGAAGGCCTGCTTCCGGCGCGTCGTCGACAGCGCGACTGGGTGGATGCGCCGCCGATGGAAGCGCGGCCCAAGCCCCCGAAAGGCAAGCGGCTGCTCGATGTGCGCGCGGTGCGCAAGGCCTTCGGCGGACTGGTCGCCGTGAACGACGTGACCTTCACCATCCGCGCCGGCGAGATCGTCGGCCTCATCGGGCCGAACGGTGCGGGCAAGTCGACCACCTTCGGGTTGATCTCCGGCCTCATCCCGGTCACGTCGGGTGACGTGTATTTCCGCGGCGAGCGGATTACCGGGTTGCCCTCGCGACAGGTGGCACGTCGCGGACTGTCGCGCACGTTCCAGCACGTCAAGCTCGTGCCGGACATGACGGTGCTGGAGAACGTCGCGCTCGGTGGCTACCTTCGCTCGCATGCGGGCACGCTCAAGGCGATGCTGAGGCTCGACCGCGCAGAGGAGCGTCGCGCTCTGAAGGAGGCCGAGGCACAGCTTCAACGTATCGGGCTGGGCGACCAGATGCACGAGCTTGCGGGCAATCTCGCGCTCGGTCCGCAGCGGCTGGTGGAGATCGCCCGCGCCCTGGCCAGCGACCCCGCGCTGCTTCTGCTCGACGAGCCGGCTGCCGGCCTGCGCCACAAGGAGAAGCAGGCGCTGGCCGAGGTGCTGCGGCAGCTCAAGGGCGAAGGCCTGAGCCTTCTGCTTGTCGAGCACGACATGGATTTCGTGATGAACCTCACCGATCGCATTGTCGTGATGGAATTCGGCACCAAACTGATCGAAGGCACGCCGGCCGAGGTGCAGGCCAGCCCTGCCGTCCGCGCGGCTTACCTCGGCACCGAACATTGATTGCCAGGAGCCTGGCGGCGCCAATGGAGATGCATGCATGCCCCTGCTTGAAGTTGACGACCTCCATGCCGGCTATGGCAAGGCCGAGGTATTGCGCGGGCTGAAGCTCAAGGCCGAGGAAGGCAGCGTCGTCACCGTCATCGGGCCCAACGGCGCGGGCAAGTCGACGATGCTGAATGCGCTTATGGGCGTGCTCACCATGCGCGGCCGCCTGCGCTATGCAGGCGAAGACGTATCGCATGCAAGCCTGGAGGAGCGCGTGATGCGCGGTATGGCGCTGGTGCCCGAAAAGCGCGAGCTGTTCTCGACCATGTCGGTGGAAGACAACCTCGTGCTCGGCGCCTGGCGTCCGAAACGCATGAAGCTGCCGAACTGGCGCGACACGCTGGGCAACGTGTACGAGCTGTTTCCGCGCTTGAAGGAGCGGCGTACTCAGGAGGCGGGCACGCTTTCGGGCGGGGAGCGGCAGATGCTGGCTATCGGACGTGCGCTGATGGGTCAGCCGAAGCTCCTGATGCTCGACGAGCCCAGCCTCGGGCTCGCGCCGCTGATCGTGCGCGAGATCTTCGGCATCGTCGATCGGCTGCGCGCGACGGGCGTGACCATCCTGTTGGTCGAACAGAACGCCCGCGCGGCCCTGGAGGTCGCGGACTACGGGTACGTGCTGGAAACGGGCGACCTCGTCCTTGAAGGTCCGGCGCGCCAACTTGCGGGCGACTCGAGAGTGATCGAAACTTACCTCGGGGCCAGTGCCCGCAAGGATTGACCGATGTGGCAGTATGTCGCGCCGCTGCGCGACATGAAGTTCGTGATCGAGGACGTGCTGGATGCGCCCTCTTCGTGGGCCGACTGCCCGGCCTTCACGGACTTCGATGCGGACACAGCGTTGCAAGTGCTTGAAGAGGCCGCCCGCTTTGCCTCGGAAGTGCTGCTTCCCACCAATGCGCCTGGTGATGCTGCCGGATGCCGGCTGGAGGGCGACGAGGTCCGCACACCGAAAGGCTTCGCGGCGGTCTATCGATCGTTCATCGCTGGCGGGTGGCCCGCGCTCGCGTGTGATCCCGAATGGGGCGGACAGGGCCTGCCACAGCTGGTGAACGCGGCCTTGTACGAGATGCTGCCCGCCTGCAATCATGCATGGAGCATGTACCCCGGCCTGCTGCACGGCGCCTACGAGACCCTCAAGGCTCACGGCAGCGATGCGTTGCGCCAGCGCTATCTGCGGAAAGTCGTGAGCGGGGAGTGGCTGGCCGCCATGGCCTTGACCGAGCCCCAGGCCGGCAGTGATCTCGGCACGGTCCGCACGCGCGCCGAGTTGCAGCCCGATGGCAGTCTGCGCGTGAGGGGCAGCAAGATCTTCATCTCCGGCGGGGATCACGATCTCACCGACAACATCGTCCACCTGGTGCTGTGCCGCTTGCCCGATGCGCCGCCGGGCACCAAGGGCCTGTCTCTCGCGCTCGTGCCGAAGCGGCTGCCCGACGGAAGCCGCAATGCCGTTCATTGCGACGGGCTCGAACACAAGCTCGGCATCCACGGAAGCGCGACGTGCGCGATACGCTACGACGGCGCCAGCGGCTGGCTGCTCGGAGAGCCGAATCGCGGCCTGGCCGCAATGTTCCTGATGATGAACGCCGCTCGCCTGCACGTCGGGCTGCAGGGTTTGGGGCACATCGAGATATCCACGCAGAACGCCCAGCGTTACGCCGCCGAGCGTCATCAATTCAAGGCGCCCATCGAGCGGCACCCGGCAATGCGACGCACTCTCTTGAAGCTGCAGGCCCTCACTGAGGGAATGCGCGTCATCGGCTACTGGACGGCGATGCTGCTCGACGAGGCCGAGCAGCACCCGGACGACTCGCGCCGTCAGCGTGCGCACGGACTTGCCGCGCTGCTCACGCCCGTCGTCAAAGGCTTCTTTACGCGCAACGGCTTTGAAGGCGCGAGCGCGGCACTGCAGGTATGGGGTGGCTACGGATACGTGAGCGAATACGGCATCGAGCAGGCGCTGCGCGACAGCCGCATTTCGATGATCTACGAGGGCACCAACGAGATCCAGGCGATCGACCTCGTGCAGCGCAAGCTCACGGCTGACGGCGCCTTTGAGGCACTCATGAGCGAACTCGACGACGAGACCGAGCGTTGCCGCGCGGGTGCGGCACTCAACGTGTTTGCAGAAGCTCTTCTCGCCGAATCCCGGCGGGCGCGCGAAACGGTGGCCGCGCTGCGAGCTTGCGGCGATGCGCAGCGCATCCTGCCGGTAGCCGACGATGTGTTGAACGCGTTCGGGTATCTGCTGCTGACGTGGGCGTGGACGTCATCCGCTCGCGCCGCTGCGCCAATGACGGATCGCGAATTTGCCGCCCGCAAGCTTGAGGTCGTGCGATTCGGAATTGACTGGCTGGTTGCTGACTCGCGTCCTTACTGGCAGCGGGCACTGAACGCACTGCAAGCGCATGCGCCGGCTGCCGAGGGTTGACTGCCATCCAGCCTCCTCGGCGCGGCGCACCTCATTCAATTTCGTTGCAGGTGGCGCAGGCGTTCTTCGATATAGGCGTTGCGCTCCTTTTCGCTTCTCTGGAAGGACATGCCGTGGTAGCGAGCGGCTTGCGCTTCCTCTTGCGCGACCTGATGCTCTACAAGGATGCGATCGGCGTCGTAATTCCCCGTGGACTTCATCGGTGGCTTCTGTGCTCCGTTTCGCTCCCGAGGCTTCATGTGCTTCCATCCACCTGGCGGCACCTGCACGGGCGGCTGTCGTTCTCCAAGCACTTCAACCTTCTTCGTCAAGTCTTTCTTGAGCGCATCCATTCGCGTCCAGACAGACGAGTCTCCGGCCTTGAGGTCATTCACCATCGCCATCACCTGGCGGGAAAGGGCTTTGACTTCTGCGGGCGGGAGGCTTCTGTTGTGCGCTTTCTTCACCAGGAGCATCGTCTCGGCAAGTGGCGCACGGTTAGCCTTTGGCAGGCGGTCGATCGCGTCCCAGACCTTGTTCATCGAGCTCTCAGCGTCGGACTTCGTCACCTCCTTGTCACCTCGCTTAAACAGCGCTGCGACACTCTTCATCGGGTTCGGCAGCGAACCTGTGGAACGTGTGTTGAAAGCCGGCGTCGGCAACGGCGCGCCCTTTCTGGGAGGCAGGGATGCCGCGGTAGAAGAAGCTTGGCGGGATGTCAGGCCGCTTTGCGTCTGAGCTTGTCGCTGTGGTGCAGGCTGGGACTCGCCGGAAGAAGGCTTCTTACGTTGAAAAACCCCAAGACCACTGGGTTTCATACTTTGAAACGTTGTTCTAATACTCAAGATAAGTTCCTTTGCTTTCAACAATGAGAAGAACCATGGCCTGTAGTATCTTGATTTCTCACCGCTTCTGCTTTCATTGCGCGAAACAAAAGCCGGATGAGCGAACCGAGGATGTCATGATCATCGTCATGCGGTCGACAGTTCGAAAATGAGGGCCATCAATCGGTCAATTCGCTGAGGAATTCAAGCGGAATAAGCTCCGCCGGGGAAGCCCGGTGCGATGGCAATGCAATCGACGCGAACTTGCGCTTGAGGGACACATTCGTCGAATGTACGGGTGCATATTGGAAGATGGGCATGCTTGCGCAATTCTCCGGAGGCAGGTGCAGTGAGGTGTCCGGCTGCGCAGATCATTGCACAGTGCGCCGCTTCACGTCTTCACTGCCAGGCGCGAGTTGCAACATCACGCGTCGCAAGGGGAAATTGGGGCGACCTGCGCCTCCAGCTTCTCCAGCCGCTCGATGTCCTTTGCTGCGTTGTTTTCCCATTCGCTCACGTCATTGCGATAGATCGTGTCTCCGCGCTTGCCTGCGGGATATTTTGAGCGATCAGGGCAGGAAGCGAAGATGGCGACGGCGATCTGATGCATCGCCTCCGCAACGCGACTGCCAGAAACCTCGTCGGGCACATGCAGGGGCGGTTGAGTTGCGTCCCTTTGCAGCTTGCAATGGGGATCGATCGGAAGGGCGCCGAGCCAGAGCCGGAGCCGAAGCAAGTTCAATGTGACAGCACCGATACAGGATGAGAGCACGCTTCAAACTCCTTTTTGGCTTCCATTGACGAGACCGATGTATGGAAGTATCGGATCGAACATGGCGCCAAAGCGCGCGGTGAACGAAAGAAGGTTCGGCCATCCGAACCAGACTCGATTCGCCCCCTGTTCGTGTATTGGTTGACTTGGCAGTCGCGTGCGACTGGTTTTGTTGAGGCGAGTCATCATGCACGGCACGCTTGACCGTCATTCATCCTGCCCGCGCTCGAACTGGCGCTCATACGCCTTCCGGGCCCACTCGTAATCCGGCAAAACGCCCGTTCCAGAGTATTCGGCTTCCTGTTTGGCCTGCGCCTCGAAGTACTCTGGCGGATGGAATTCGGCATCGCTGGTCGGGCGAGAAGCAGGGCGACTTGCCTGCGGACGCGCGCTCGCCGCCGCGGCCTGCGTGTGCTCGAAGCGCAACTCTTCCTGATGGCGTTTAAATGCGTCTTCGGCATTTAAGTAGTTTGGAGTTGTGCCGTGGTAAGACGCCTCCATCTCCTCCGCCCGATAAAAATCCTGAAGGGTACGAGCTGACGCGGGCTGCGTCTGCGCCTTCGACCCTCTCCCCCTGGAACTCACATCACGCGCGAACTGGTTGAGCGCCGAAACATCGACCCGTTCCCAGCTCCCGCGTTGCACTGGCTTGAGGATGCTCTCGAGTTGTCTGAGAAGATGGGGGATGTCGTTGGTTGCCGACTCCTCCAGAGCGTCGAGGGCGGTTTGCAATGGAACGGCCAGCGGACGATACATCTCGAATTGAGGTGATCCCATCCATTCCCGATACTGCCTGATGGCTGCTTCAACGTCGCGAGGCAGATTCCGCCCTTGTCGCCGCCACTGCGCCTGCTCCTGCAGTTTCAGATCCGCTTCATAGCGGGCCTGCTCAAGCTTGACGTTCTCCTGTGACGGAATCTCGTTGGCGTAGTCGGCCCGCGCCTGCTCGGCCCGCTCGAAGTCTGGCCATTCCAGCACTTTCTTTCGCGGTGGGAGGACCGCCCCGGCCGTTTCTGTTGGGCGGGACGCCGCCTTCTCTTCGACCGGCAGCGTATGCTGTCGAGCAAGGCTGGATTCGCCGCTGCCATGCGCCCGCACGCCCTGTGCACTCCTGACCTCGGTCTTTACTCCGCTCATGACGCACTCGCCGGGCGGAACCTCAGCCGGTCCGGGTCGCCCCTCGCGCTGCCCAGCCGGGGCGGCATCGGCGCCTCCGCGAATTGATTCACGGTGTTCCACAAACTGGATCTTCTTGCCGCCGTGCCCGCTTTGCTTCGTCTCGGCGTTGGTCGATCCCGCCGTCGTGGCCCGCGGATTCATATTCCGCGCCGGCGGACGTTGAGGCGACCGGGCAGGTTCAGCGGGTTGCATTTTGGCGGATGCACCCATTGGAGCCGGCGCGCTCGATTGTTCACGGCGGGGGCCTGCATGGGCGGGAGCCGTTGCGGCAGGCTGCCTTTTGCCTACGCCGGTCGCATCAGCCCCGTGCGTCATCGTGCGTTGGCGCAACGCAGCCACGAGACGCTGAAGATTTTCATTGCGGCGGGCGACATTCCGCTCATACAGGTAGCGGCGCATCAGTCGCCAACCGGCAAGCACGGTCGAGGCATTCAAGCACGAGTCAGCCCTCCGCAGCTCACGCAGCGCTTGCAGCGTTGATTGCCGCGTCTGGCTGCTGCGATCTGTGGCGAAGATGTGGCGAGCGCGATGCAGCACCTGCACTTTCAGGTTGATGCACTCATCCCGCATCCGCCGATTCACGACATCATCGCGATGCAATCCACCCGCATTACGGCGGCTTTGCCCGTACCCGGTGCGAAACCCTTGTTGCGCAGCGGAGGGAAAGGAAGTGCGTTTCGGCAATGGACTGCGCGGCTGCACGAATGCCAGTCCGGCTTGCTCGCGCCCGTGCCCAAGGGGCGGCTTTGCCAATCCGCAGAGCCAGTGATCCCTGAGCGTCGGCCGTGCAGCAGTCTGTGCGGCATTGGACGGGGAATCCCAGCGGCCGGCGGGCCGCAAGCGCCAAAGGAAGCCTTCTCCCGTATGACTCCTCGTTCTGTCTTTCATGCTGATTCCCGTCCTGTCGATGCAACTTGGCCTCACTTGTCTGGCGTCGGAAAGCGAGGTTCAGCCACAGTTTCCGGGCTCATGTCACATCCGTGTCGTACTCACGCGAAGACCATTCACTGGTATGCGAAGCGTAAGTCCGATGCTCCACCGAGACGGGTGCTTCGAGGGCGCGGGCCAGGCGTCGGTTGAGTACCCAGCGGGTCATCGATGATGCTGGAGGGGGTGTCGACCGTCGTCTGCATTGCCTGCATTTGCCTATTCCTGCAATGCAGGTTGTCTTGCCCGGTTCTCAAGTTTCGCCTTGCTCGTGCCGAAATCGTAAGGGCAGCCAGGGGGCGGCCAGCCGTCTCATCCCGGCGGCAGAGTCGACGGGCGCGATCATGCAAACCGACAAGCGACTTCGATTCGGCAACTGCGAAATCTTCGTGCAACAGCGCGAGGTTTGGCTCGACGGGCAGCTGCAGCAGACCCCGCCCAAGGTGTTCGACCTGTTGTTGCACCTGCTGCGCGAGCGCCATCGCGTCGTGCAGAAGCGCGAACTGTTCGAGGCACTGTGGCGGCGGCAGGACGTGTCGGACGGTGTGCTTGCGCGCGCAATCATGCAGGCGCGCAAAGCAATTGGCGACTCGGCAATGCAGCCGAGTCACATCAAGACGGTCCATGGGCACGGTTATCGGTTCGTGGGGGAAGTGTTCGAGTCCGAGGCGCGCGAAGTGCGTGTCGCAGCCACTTCTCTTTCACAGCAGCCCGCGCGGCTGCGTTTGGCCGTCCTGCCTTGTGAGAACCGCACCGGAGATCCTTCGCTGGATTGGGTGCGCGTGGGATTGATGACACTGGTAGGTCATGCGCTGGAGCGCGACGCACGGCTTGAAGTAGCACCACTGTCGAGCCTGGTCGAGGCTCTTGGCGGCGTAATTCCTGAAGGGCAGGGAAAAGACCTCCCCCACCTCGTGCTGCAGCGCCTGGGTCTGTCGCGCGCAGTGACCTCCTGGCTGCGGCGGCAAGGGCACACCTTGTGGCTGGATTACGAGATTTGGACGGCAGGAAGCGAGAGCAAGGTTTTCGGCACCGTGCGCGGGGCAGAGCCTGCGCTGATTGGGGAGCGCTTCGCGCGCACGATCGACGTCGACGTGTTTCCGGGGAGCCCCGCCGCGGTGAAGTTCGAGTCGAGCGATCCGTTCGTCAACCAGGCCTTTGCCCGGGCCATCGAGCAATACACTCGCTCCAATTTTCCTTTGGCCGTCCGCATGATGGCTGCGGTGTGCGCGCTGGAACCCAACTCCAGCGTGGCGCAGCGTTGGTGCCTGCGCCTGAGGATACTCAGGGGCGACCGGGAGGTGCGGCAGGACACCGAGGCGATGCTCGCCAAGACGGAGCTTTGGCCTGAGCCACGTGTGCGCGCGGAACTGCACCTGATCGCCGCCGAAGCGATCTCCCGCGCCCACGGTGCGCTCCAGGCTTCCCGCGATCATCTCGACAAAGCGCTTGAATTTGCAGAAGGGCAGGACTGCGGCGACTGGGTGAATGCCGTGCGTATAAGCGCAGCCCAGGACGCGCAGTTTCGTGGCGAGGTAGAGCGCGCGCGCAAGCTGTACCAGAATGCCGCGGCAGGCTTTCGAGAGGCTGGCAATCCGCTGTACCAGGGCCTGATCGAGTGCCAGCTTGCGGCGCTCGCATGGGACGGCGGTGATGTGGCGGGCGCGCGAGAGGGCTACGAGCGTGCGCTCGCGCAGCTGCGCAGCATGGGATTCGAAACCCGAGCCACACAGGCGTTGGCGAGGCTGGCGCTCGCGAATACGTCGCTGGGGCAATTCCGCCTCGCCGAGGCTCAGTGCAGGGAGGCGATGACGTGCATTGGGCGACTGCCTAACCGGCAGGCTGCCGCGTCGATTGTCGCCAGCGCGGCATTTGTGCTTTCAATGCGAGGCTCGAGCTCCGAGGTCGAGAATGTGCTGAAGCTGGCATCAGGCCTCGAGCACGACGACCATCCGGCGGTTCGCGCGTCACTCGGAATTGCGCGAGCGTGGTTTGACTTCGTTCGTGGCGATCGCGCGGCGGTGCGTCGGCGGGCACGGATGTTCTGCGAGGACCGGTGCATCGACCACGGCGCCGCGCGCGCGCTGCTCGTGCTCTGGCTGCGAGCTGAAGACCTCGCCGGTGATCCGCGGGGCATTCGCAAAGCGCGGGCACGAGTCCGGGGACATCTCGACCCAGCCTCGCAGCGGCGGATGCTGGCGGCTTTGCTCATGTCGCTGGCGACGGAAAAGCACGCGAGGGGACAATACGAAGCAGCGCTCGATCTGCTGTCGGAGTTGCTCGCCACAAAGCCGCCATCGGGGCTCGATGCGCTGGCCCGCCTCGATGCCGCCTGGATTCATCTGGAGCGTGGCGAACTGGACGCGGCGCAGAGCTTCCTGGCCGACACCGGCGAATGGCGCAGCGAGCACCCAGCCGGGTTGGCCACGGAGGCCCGCCTGAGCTTCGCCCTGGGTCAGCTGGAGCGGGCCGCGTCGCTTCAGCAGCGCGCGATGAAGACCTTCCGCGGCGCCCCCCCTCCATGGCACGAAGCACTGATGGCGGCATATCTTTCGTGCACCCGAGGGACGATGCGCGAACTTCCCCGGATGCCAAGGCTGATCGGGGAATCGTGGTTCCCCGACATGGGATGACCGGCAGGTAAGCCAGCTCCTCACGCTCTTCCCTCGGATTTCACGATCAACCGGCCTCGCGCCGCGGTAACGGAAATCCGGCTTTTGTCTGCGCAGGCTTCGGGTGCACCGCACTCCGCTTCGTGTGGCATATCTCACGGACCGCCGAAGTCCTCATCATTGACGAAATGCTCAGCAGTTGCGCTGGCGCGCTCGTGAAGTCATACGAGCGGAAGTCGCGCGCCGTGTTTGCCCAGAGCGACTGTCGAGCAAGGAACCAATGCGGAGATTTGCTCAATGCCACAACTACGGATGCCCCGCCTCTTCAAAGGTGCATCGAAGACTGCTGATCAAGACTCCGTCGCCGCGGTGGGCGATGGAAGGGACCGGCGATCGACCGATCCGGGTGCAACGGGCGACCTTTCCAGGCGCCGGAAGTCGAACTCCGGCGCGGTTCAAGCGGCGCTCGGCAGCGAGACGATCGCTCAAATCCGGCCTCCCAGCTGGTTCAGCCGTCTGCGCAAGGGCTTCAGGGACGGTCGCAAGACCGAGGCGACGCAGGTGGGTACACGGCCGCAGGCAGTCGGCACGCAGGAGCCAGAGGACGCCGAGCGCCTCGTCGCCATGCCCCGGTTCGAAGGGGCGGGCGAGACGAACATCGAAGGTACGCAATTGGGCGTGGCCGGAGAAGTGATGCAGGCAAAGATCCGCGTCTTTGGCATCACGGACGAATCGCAACTGTCAGAGGAAGAAAAGGCGCTTCACGACAAGCTCGACAAAGCAAAGGTGCGTTTCTCGCTTCCCAAAGAAGCTGGCGCCGGGCCGGCCGCACGGACTTCCACGTGGGTCAAGGACGCATCTGAGGCAATGGGACAAGGCGTACTGGCAATAGCGAAAGAAGCCCTGGGCTGGCGCAAGGCGAGCACGCTGCCCGACGCGGTGAAATGGTATCGAGAGGGACAGAAGGACAAGCCAGCCGATTCGAAGAAGCTGAGCCAGGAAGCTTCGCTTGTCCTCGATCAGCTGACGACGACTGCGGTGATCGAGCGTGCCGAATGGGCATTGGACATTGCCCCGATGTTGAAAAACGCGGAGGGCACGGATTCGGAGATCCAGGATCTGCTGAAGACGACGCTCAAGGAGGTCAAGAGCAAGGCGATCGAACTGAGCGGGAAAGAGGCAAAGCTCGCCAAGGACAAGGCACTGGATTCGTTGTCGGGCATGATGCCCGTTGCTCTCCGGCACCAGGTGCAGCACGATTTGGCCGAGTTGTCGCACAGGCTTGACTTGGCGTCACCCAATAAGTCGGTTCCCGATGTCCTCGGTGCCAAGGTTCTGACCGAGGAGGTCAAGCGCCTTTTCAAAGGTAATCTCAAAGAGGCAGCGCGGGCTCTGCACGACCTGCGCGAAGTCCAACCCAAGGACTTCTGCACGCTCAGCCGGGACCTGATGAAACAGCCCGACGCCAGGGTTCTGACGAGGGACGGCCTCATCAAGAACCCGATGCTGCGACTTGTGGCCGCGCTGTCGCGACGCACTTGTGGA
Organism: Burkholderiaceae bacterium; assembly: GCA_035719405.1. GTDB lineage: Bacteria > Pseudomonadota > Gammaproteobacteria > Burkholderiales > Burkholderiaceae_C > CAMLIZ01. Next base: position 1,543 of record DASTGE010000364.1, on the reverse strand, counting down.
GCGTCAATGATTACTGCAATTGTACGGCCCGACGGAAAAAGCACCGAGCCGTTGCGCGTCGCATTGAGGTCAGTGGCTGCATACCAGGAAGAGATGCAGAAGAACCCGGCCCATCCCAAGATCTCCGAGGCGCAGCGAGACTGGCTGTGCTCAGGGCTCGAATTCGCCTGCTATACCCTGTCGCCTTCAGAAGAAGGCAGGGACCGGATGAAGGACGAAGGTCCGGAACTCACCCGGCATCGGCGCATCGCGTATCGCGCACTTCAGAACGGCTTCACGACCAACGAGCCCGGCTCGGCCTACGCACGTGTCAATGCGTTCCTGGACTTTGCGCGTGGAAGCGAGTTGCAGGAGACAGGGAGGCGCAACGCCCGAGCTGCCGCGGGCTTTTTGGGACGGACCCGGAACGCGATCACCGGTGGAATTGGCGAGGCCACTCAGTGGCGCAAATCCGCACTGAAGCAATTGAGCAAAGCTGCTGCCGCCACGGGGCTGTTTCCGACGCGCGATGGGGCCGTGGACGCACTGAACCAGACCGCTGTGGACGTGCGCGAGGCGCTCAGCGAGCGGCGCTACAACGCCGGCCAGCCTGGCAACGTCCCATTAGAACCCGCGGAGAAGTTGCTGCTGGGCGTACTGGAAGCTGCCAACCTCGGCGCGTGGCCGCTGCAGCACATCGACCCGAAGCGGCTCAAGCGGCTGACGGCGGACTTCTTTGATAAAGCGGAAGCCCAGCTTGGGCCTGAAGGTCTGGAGTCGCTGGGGAAGGGCCTGCGAGAAGAATGGACCGGACTTCGCACCTCTCATCCCAACATCGGTCATTTATTCTGCCGCCTTTTCCGCAATGTCGACCTCAGAAAGATCGTGCATCGTGGCTCGAAGGACGCTCCTCCCCGGAACCTGCAAGAGCGCGGCAAGCGTTTGGACATGCATGCCGACAGGGCGATCGAGTCGTTCGCGAACCTCGCTCACGCCTGTGTTACAGCGACGGGAGGAGGCGACGCTGCAGGGCAAGCGGCGGCGTTGGCTGCGCTTGCGTGTAAGACGGCAGCCGAGCTGAAGAAGGTAAGCCCCAAAGCCGCCCTCGGCGCGTTGCGTGTCGATGTCTTCGAGAAGGTCGAGAATGGGCTGGCGCAGCATCAGTTCCATATCCTGCCGAAGGAGGGACGTCCGTCATTCCAGGAGGTCCGGCGCATGGTGAGGGACAGTTGGCCTCCCTCCGTGCGCGCGGATTGGGACGAGATGAAGGCTTCCGGTGTCGATGTGAGCCGCTTGCTGCGCCACCTTACCGACGCCCTGAGTCGATTGCTCGGCGACCTGCCGACGGGCAACACCCGGCCGGCGAAAATCGTCGGGGCCGACGGCGTTCCCGAATCGCTGCCGGAACGTGTGACGGACTGTGTCGAGGATGCCGAAGGCGCGCTGAAGGCATTGCAACGCGACATTCACGTGAACCGGTTCGAGCTTGCCCTGTGCGACACCATCACGATGTTCAACGATGTCCGGTGCCCGATGGATGCAGCCGCTGTGCTGCGCTCTCTGT
>DASTGE010000363.1:0-2979 GCA_035719405.1 Burkholderiaceae bacterium | reverse complement strand
ATCGTGCTGGCGCTGATCGTGATCCTGGTCAGCGTGTCGACGCGGCGGCCGCTGGACTTCTCGGTGTTCCCGACGATCATCCTCGCCACCACGCTGGCGCGGCTGTCGCTCAACGTCGCCTCCACCCGCGTGGTGCTGCTGCACGGCCACCAGGGCACTGGTGCGGCGGGCCGGGTGATCGAGGCCTTCGGGAGTGTGGTGATCGGCGGCAACTTCGTCGTCGGCCTGGTGGTGTTCGTGATCCTGATGATCGTGAACTTCATCGTCGTGACCAAGGGTGCCGAGCGCATCTCGGAGGTCTCGGCCCGCTTCACGCTCGATGCGCTGCCCGGCAAGCAGATGGCGATCGACGCCGATCTGAATGCCGGCCTGATCAACCAGGAAAAGGCCCAGCAGCGGCGCCGCGAAGTGGCCACCGAGGCGGACTTCTACGGCGCCATGGATGGCGCGTCGAAGTTCGTGCGCGGCGATGCGATCGCGAGCATCCTGATCCTGCTGATCAACATGATCGGTGGTGTGGCGATCGGCTCGTTGATGCACGGACTGTCGTTCGGCGAGTCGTTCCGCCAGTACGCGCTGCTGACGATTGGCGACGGCCTGGTCGCGCAGATCCCGGCGCTGCTGCTGTCATCGGCCTCGGCGATCATCGTGACCCGCGTCAACGACTCGGCCGATTTCGAGGCGCAGATCGGGCGCCAGTTGCTCGCCTCGCCCAGTGTGCTGTTTGGCGCAGCCTCGGTGATGCTGTTGCTGGCGCTGATTCCCGGCATGCCGCGGCTGACGTTCCTCGCGTTCTCGGCCGCGCTCGGATACGTCGGGTGGCGCATCGCTCAACGCGAGGCAGTCAAGCCGGCGGAGCAGGATGCGGTGAAAGCCGCACTCGTGGTGCAGCGGCCGCCCGAGATCGACTGGCGCAGCCTGCCGGTGGTGCAGCCACTGGCTGTGACCGTGGGCTACAAGCTCGTCGCCTGGGTCGACCCCGCCCAAGGCGCAACCCTCGCGCAACGCGCGGCCGGCGTGCGGCAAGCGGTGAGCGAGGCGATGGGCCTGGTGCTGCCGCCCGTCGCGGTGCGCGACGACCTCTCGATCAAACCGGCGCAATACGCCATCTGGGTCAATGGCACTCAGGTTGCCCAAGGCGAGGTTTACGCGGACAAGCTGATGGCCATCCCCTCGCCCGAGTTGTATGGCGAAGTCGATGGCGTGCCCGCGGTCGAGCCGGCATATTCGCTGCCGGTCGTGTGGGTTGCGCCGGAACAGAAGGCCCACGCGCTGGGTCTGGGCTACCAGGTCGTCGATGGCCCGAGCGTCATCGCCACGCACTTGTCGAAGGTGATCCACGACCACCTGCCGGAGTTGCTGAACCACGATGACGTGGCGGCCCTGAACGAGCGTCTGGCCTCGCTCGCGCCCAAGCTGGCCGCATCGCTGGAGAAGGCCTTCACCCACAGCCAGTTGCTGAAGGTGTACCGGGCGCTGCTGACCGAAAACGTGTCGCTGAAAGACGTTGTGACCGTGGCGACCACGCTCGTCGACAGCGCAGAGACCACGAAAGACCCGATCCTGCTGGCCGCCGAAGTGCGCTGCGCGCTGAAACGGCAGATCGTGACAGGGCTGTTCGGCCATTCGGCCGCCATGAAGGCCTTCAGCCTGGGCGCCAACCTCGAAAACCTGCTGCTCGGCGCGCTGAACCAGGCCAAGCAGGCCGGCAAGGTGACGCTGGACAACTTCCCGGTCGATCCGCAGTTGCTTGCGCAATTGCAGCAGCACATGCCGCAGGCTCGCGAGCAATTGAAGCAGCAGGGCACGGCACCCGTGCTGCTGGTGATGCCGCAGATTCGGCCGCTGCTCGCGCGCTATGCGCGGCTGTTCGCGCCGGGGCTCGTGGTGCTGTCGTACAACGAGATTCCGGAGCAGCGCGAGGTCAGCATCGTCGGCAGCCTCGGCTGACTACCGCAGCACCCGCAGCCCCGTTGGCTGCAGCGCTTCGGCAAGGGCCAGCACCGCTTGCGCGGCAGACCGCAACAGGCTGCCGCCGAGCGGAGCGGCCGGGGTCTCGGCCGTTTCGTCGACCTGCAGTGCGGCGGACCCGGTGAACACTTGCCAACGCAACAGACGCAGACCGGCCGAGGCGAACGCCGCCGCGACTGACCTCATCACCGCTTCGGCACAGCGCTGCGCGGCAGGCGTCTCGACCGCCAGCGACAACAGCAGTCCTCCGCTGCACAACTGCACCAGCAGTGCAGTCGGACCGATCGCATTGAACACGCAGTCGAGGCGCAGGGCCGCGACCCGGCGCCGCTTCGCCGCGCGCTGCCGCGCAGGTGGCTGCGCCCAGTGCATCCACACGCCGGTGCTGCCCGCGGGATCGAACGGGAGCCAGCAACGCTGCGGCAACACCTCGGGCGAGCCGGCGCCCTCAGGTACCCCGGCAGGCGCCACTGACAAACCGCCAGACAAAGACGATGGCTGCCGCGCCGGGTGCATACGCAGCACGGCATCGCGCACATGCGCCTGCCAGCGCTGGGCGATCTCCAGCGCGTCGGCCTTTGGCGCTGCACGCCAGCGAAGCGGGTTGTCGCGCATGGCGCTCAGCGCGTGATCGTCAGTGGCCGCGGTGTCGCGGACCTCGCGCTGCGATCGGGTCTCGATCAGCGCAAGTTCGAGTTGCGGCGCCGACGACAGTACGCGCATCAGCAGTACGTCGCCGCGGGTCAGTTGAGCAGCAAGGGTGCCCAGTCCCAGCAGGCGCAGGGTGAACCCCTCCGGCGTGTGGCCGACGAGATCGGCTCCCTGGATGTCGTCCAGCGCAACCTGCACCGTCGAGCCGGCGCTCGGCATGCCCGCCGGCCGTGGTTCCTGGCCGCGAACCCCGGCCAGCGGGACGATGGCGTTGATGCGTTGCAGGGACATGCGTGGCCTCGTTCGATCTGCTCAAGCAAAAGCGGGCCGGCCGCGGCGTGCGGCCGGCCCGCTTCC
>DASTGE010000362.1:0-6989 GCA_035719405.1 Burkholderiaceae bacterium | reverse complement strand
CCCTTTTCCATGGCCACATGGATGAAGGCGATGACGGTGAGACCCAGCCGGTCGGGTTTGAGGCGCGTCTCGTAGCGGCCGATGTAGCCTTGCTCCTCCAGCCGACGATGTCGGCGCAGGCATTGCGCGGGGGAGAGGTTCACGGCTGCCGCCAGCTCCAGATTGGTGGCGCGCGCATGGCCCTGCAGATAAGCCAGGATCCGGCGGTCAATTCGATCCAGATCAAGCTCGTACAACGGTCTTTCTCCGGCCCATCAATTCGAGAAATCTTATCTCGCGTTCGAGGGTTCGCACCGCCTCTCGACGCAAAGCAATTGCATGCGTGCGCACCTATATTTCTCGGCGTTGCGGCCAAAAGCGGCAACACACGCACCGACCCCAACGCACGGAGACCCCGCATGCCCTTCCACACCTTCCGCCCCACGCTCGCCGCTTTTGCGATCGGCATCGCCGCGCTCACCCCATCTGCCTTTTCCGCAGACGCCCGGACCGTCGCCGTCACGGCCATCGTGGAGCATCCGGCCCTGGACGCCGCTCGCGACGGTGTGCGCGACGAATTAAAGGCGGCCGGCTTCGAAGCCGGCAGGAACCTGAACTTCGAGTACCAGAGCGCCCAGGGCAATGCGGGCACCGCGGCACAGATCGCGCGCAAGTTCGCAGGCGACAAGCCCGATGTCATCGTCGCCCTCGCCACCCCTTCGGCGCAGGCCGTGGTCGCGACGACCAAGACGATTCCCGTTGTCTACAGCGCCGTCACAGACCCGGTGGCGGCAAAGCTGGTGAAAGGCTGGGAGGCTTCGGGCACCAACGTGACCGGCGTGTCGGACCTGTCGCCGCTGGCGCGTCACCTCGAACTGATCCATCAATTGCTGCCCAATGCAAAGCGGGTCGGCGTGATCTACAGCCCCGGTGAAGCCAATTCGGTGGCCCTCGTCGAAGCGCTCAAGAAGGAAGTCGGCAAGTCGGGCTTCGCGCTGGTCGAGGCCGCTGCCGCACGCACAGTCGACGTGCCGGGCGCCGCGCAAAGCCTCGTCGGCAAGGCAGACGTGATCTATGCGCCGACCGACAACAACGTGATGTCGGCCTTCGAAGGCATCGTGAAGGTGGCGCAGCAGGGGGGGCTGCCGGTCGTTGCAGCCGACACCGAGGCGGTGAAGCGAGGCGCGGTGGCTGCCTTGGGCTTGAACTACTACGACCTGGGACGTCAGACTGGCAAGCTCGTCGTGCGCGTGCTCAAGGGCGAGGCGCCGGGTTCCATCGCGTCGCAGACCGCCTCTGCCTTGGAGCTGCATCTGAATCAGAAGGCGGCGCAGAAGCAGGGCGTGACGCTCTCGGATGCGTTGCTGAAGTCGGCCAAGGTCGTGCTGAAGTAAATCTGGGAGACGTTCGTCAATGTCACTCATTGCATCGCTCGGCGCGATCGAGATCGGCCTGGTCTTCGGACTGGTCGCGCTTGGCGTCTACCTGTCGTTCCGCATCATCAACTTCCCCGACCTTACCGTCGACGGCAGCTTCCCGCTCGGCGGGGCTGTGACGGCGGCGCTGATCGTCGCCGGCTGGAACCCGTTCGCCGCGACGGCGGTAGCGGTGGTCGCGGGCGGGCTGGCCGGCGCATTGACCGCATGGCTCCATGTGAGGCTGCGCATCATGCAACTGCTCGCGAGCATCCTCGTGATGATCGCGATGTACTCCGTGAACCTGCGCGTCATGGGCAAGCCCAACGTGGCGCTCATCGACGAGCCCACGGTGTTCAGCCTACTTGCGTTCGGCGACCTTCCCGACTACTGGCTCAAGCCGCTGGTGCTGGTGGTCGTGATCGCGCTGGTCAAGCTTGGGCTCGATCTTTTCTTCGCTTCGGAGACGGGACTTGCGATGCGTGCCACAGGCGGCAATCCCCGCATGGCGCGCGCACAGGGCATCTCGACGGACCGCATGACCATTGCCGGGCTGGCGCTGTCGAATGCGCTGGTCGCGCTGGGCGGTGCGGTGTTCGTGCAGTCGCAGGGTGGGGCCGACATCTCGATGGGCGTCGGCACCATCGTCATCGGGCTGGCCGCGGTGATCATCGGCGAGACGCTGCTGCCCGCGCGCAGTCTCGTCGCGACGACGCTGGCCGTGATCGTCGGGGCGGTGCTGTACCGCTTTTTCGTCGCGACCGCGCTCAACACCGACTTCATGGGCCTGAAGGCTCAGGACTTGAACCTCGTCACCGCCGTGCTGGTCGCGTTCGCGCTGCTCGTGCCCGGCTACAAGCGCAAGCTCGTCGGCCTGCTGCCCGGCCGCCGCTTGTCCGCCCCACCTGCTGTAAAGGAGGCCCGCTGATGTTGTGCGCCAGAAAGCTCGAAGTCACCTTCAACGCCGGCACACCGATCGAGAACCGCGTGCTGCGCGGGCTGTCGCTGGAAATATCGACGGGCCAGTTCGTCACCGTCATCGGCTCCAATGGGGCCGGCAAGTCGACCTTCCTCAATGCCGTGAGCGGCGACCTTTTCGTCGATCGCGGCACGATCGAGATCGTTGGTTCCGATGTCACGAGATTGACCGCATGGCAACGCTCGGGGATGGTCGCCCGCGTGTTCCAGGACCCGATGGCCGGAACCTGCGAGGCGCTGACCATCGAGGAGAACATGGCGCTGGCGTGGATGCGCGGCCAGCGTCGTGGTCTTCACTTCTCGATCAACGGGGCACTGCGCGAGATGTTCCGCGACAAGCTGAGGCTGCTGGGACTGGGATTGGAGAACCGCCTTGCTGATCGCATCGGACTGTTGTCAGGCGGGCTGCGACAGGCAGTCAGCTTGCTGATGGCGTCACTCAAGCCGTCGCGCATCCTGCTGCTCGACGAGCACACGGCCGCCCTCGACCCGAAGACCGCCGCTTTCGTGCTTGAGCTGACGGCCCGCATCGTCGAGAGTGCGAAGCTCACAGCGCTGATGGTGACGCACTCCATGCGGCAGGCACTGGACTATGGGCATCGCACGGTGATGCTGCATGAAGGGCAGGTGGTGCTCGATGTGGCGGGAAAGGAGCGCAAGGGGATGGAGGTGAGCGACTTGCTGGAGATGTTCGAAAGGACGAGGGGAGAGAAGGTGGACGACGACAAGCTCCTGCTGGCTTGAGGATGCAAACGCCGACTCTGGAACTCAATGAGGACATGCAAATGAAAGACCAGCTCACGCGCTTCGAATCCAACCCGCCCGAAATCGTCTTCGAATGGCAAGACTCGGAAACTCCCGCCAGGGGCTGGGTCGTCATCAACTCCCTGCGCAATGGCGCAGCCGGTGGCGGCACGCGCATGCGCAAGGGGCTTGACCGGCGCGAGGTCGAGTCGCTCGCCAAGACCATGGAGATCAAGTTCTCCGTCTCTGGCCCTGCCATCGGCGGGGCGAAGTCCGGCATCGACTTCGACCCTTCGGACCCTCGCAAGGACGAAGTCCTGCGACGTTGGTACAAGGCGGTGGCGCCGCTGCTGAAGGCGTACTATGGTACCGGTGACTTGAACGTCGACGAGGTGCATGAAGTGATCCCCATCACCGAGAGCCTCGGCCTGTGGCATCCGCAGGAGGGCGTGGTCAACGGCCATTTCAGGCCGAGCGAGAGCGCGCGCATCCAGAAGGTCGGGCAATTGCGGCTCGGCGTGAAGAAGGTCGTCGAGGATGTCCGCTACACGCCGGCGCCCGAGCGCAAGTACGTCGTGGCCGACCTCATCACCGGCTGGGGTGTGGCGCAGGCGGTTGGCCACTACTACCGTCTCTCCGGCGCGGACCTTGCAGGCAAGCGCGTGATCGTGCAAGGCTGGGGCAACGTGGCATCGGCCGCTGCCTATTATCTGGCGCAGTCTGGCGCAAAGGTTGTCGGCATCATCGACCGCGCAGGCGGCCTCATCGACCCTGAAGGCATGAGCTTCCCGTGTGTGCGCGATCTGTTCATCGCCAGGCAGGGCAACGCGCTGTCCGCCGATCATCTGCTGCCTTTCGATGAAGTGAACCGCCGCATCTGGAGCACGGGCGCCGAGATCTTCTTGCCCTGCGCCGCATCGCGGCTCGTGACGCGCGAGCAGGTTGGTGCAATGCTGGCCTCCGGCCTCGAAGTGGTGTCCTGCAGCGCCAACGTGCCTTTCGCCGATCCGCAGATCTTCTACGGCCCGACATTCGAGCATGCCGATGCGCACACGGCGGTGATTCCCGACTTCATTGCCAATTGCGGCATGGCGCGTGCCTTCGCTTTCCTGATGCAGGGCGATGTCGAGATCTCCGACGCGGCGATCTTCGACGACGTGTCCGTGACGATCGCCCAGGCACTTCAGGAGTGCCACGAGCGATCTGCCTCTTTCAAGAAGATCGCGAGCACGGCATTCGCCATCGCGCTGGACCGACTTTCTCAACCCGGGAGCTGTCAATGACGTCCATTTCAATGAATCCGAAGACCGACCTGTTCGAGAACCCGATGGGCCTGATGGGCTTCGAATTCGTCGAGTTCGCATCACCCGCGCCCAATGTGCTGGAGCCCTTGTTCGAGAAGCTGGGCTTCACCAAGGTGGCAACGCACCGCTCGAAGGACGTGGTGCTGTACCGGCAGGGCGACATCAACTTCATCGTCAACAACGAGCCGCGTAGCGTTGCCTCGTACTTCGCGGCCGAGCATGGCCCTTCCGCTTGCGGCCTCGCGTTCCGCGTCAAGGACTCTCACAAGGCCTATGCAAGGGCGTTGCAACTGGGCGCGCAGCCTGTCGAACTTCCGACCGGACCGATGGAATTGCGGCTGCCGGCCATCAAGGGCATCGGCGGTGCGCCCTTGTACCTGATTGATCGCTTCGAGGACGGCAAGTCGATCTACGACATCGACTTCGAATGGGTCGACGGAGTCAACCGGCACCCCGAGGGCCATGGCTTCAAGCTCATCGACCACCTCACGCACAACGTCTATCGCGGTCGGATGTCGTATTGGGCGGGCTTTTACGAGAAGCTGTTCGGGTTCCGCGAGATCCGCTATTTCGACATCCAGGGTGAATACACAGGGCTCGCGTCGAAGGCGATGACCGCACCCGACGGGAAGATCAGGATTCCGCTCAACGAGGAAGCGCGCCAGGGCGGCGGGCAGATCGAGGAGTTCCTGATGCAATTCAATGGTGAGGGCATCCAGCACATCGCGCTGCTCACCGATGACATCTTCGAAAGTGTCGACCGCCTCCAGATGGCCGGCATACCCGTTCTCACGGCACCGAACGATATCTATTACGAAATGCTCGAGGAGCGTCTGCCGGGCCATGGCGAGGATGTGCAGGCCCTGAAGGCGCGCGGCATCCTGCTCGACGGCTCCACTGAAGGCGGCAGGAAGCGGCTCCTCCTGCAGATTTTCTCGCAACCGTTGTTCGGCCCGGTGTTCTTCGAGTTCATCCAGCGCAAGGGCGACGAAGGCTTCGGCGAAGGCAACTTCAAGGCGCTGTTCGAGTCGCTGGAGCGTGACCAGTTGCGCCGCGGTGCGATCGAGGGCGTGGGGGCTTGAGGAGCGAGCCTCGACTCGCGCTCAAACACCCGCTTACCTCCTCCGATCCCGACGTCTGCTGCCGCTGGCCTCGCTACGAGCAGCGGGCGCCTGCGTCTGCGGTGCAGAAGGTGTCTGCGTCGCACTCGAAGGCTCCGCTGTCCTCAGGTTTCGTACCGCGCTGGCTGACGCTGCGGCCGCTTGAATCCGGGTCTCCAACTCCGAGAGTTGAGCGACGAGACGCAGGCCTGCACGGACCTCGGCTTCCATGCTGGCCTTTCTGGCTGCTTTGGCTTCGTCGCTCAACCCGGATTCGATGGTCTCAAAGCTTTGCTGCCGTGAGGCCAGGAGGTGTGAGTTCCCCCTCATCACTTCCTCCTTGGACCTGGTGATCGAAGCCTGAAGCTCGTTCAACATCGCAGGCGTCACCGGTGCGTCAGGGGGTCCATTCAAAAATCCGTTCGCCCGGTGGGCGGCCAGCCTTCCCAAGGCCGCCGCATGGTCACGCTCGATGCGACGACTCAATTCGTCCATCGTAAAGCGCAGCGTCTTGTACTCGGCCTCGGGCGAGTTCATCTTGCTCAACTCGCTCTTTCCTCTGCTGCATTCTTCGATCGCCGCTTCAAACTTCTGCGTCACCAAAGAAAGCCGATCCTCCCATGACGCATGGGCCCCGTGTACCGGTGCGGCCATCTCCTTCAGCGCTTTGTGGCGCGCGTCGAAGAGTTTCTCCAGGACGAGGAAACTCTGCTGCATCACCCAGCCTATGCGCTCGTTCTGCTGCGCCAGCATCAAGGTTGCCGACCCCTCATCCACGCTCCGTTTGTCGCCGGCCTCCACCACCGCGGCGAAGCGCTCGCCAAAGGCCATGAGCGCCTCCCGGACGCGGTCAGCGAAGGAACGAGCAATGCTCGACCGGCGAGCGGGGGGAGCCTCGCGCAGCAAGTTGGACGCATCGACAAAAATGTGCACCAGCTCCCCGGCATACTTGGATACGTATCCCTGCTCGGCGAGCACCTCCTTGCTTTTGATCAGCCTCGCCGCCTGGCCTTCTGGTGTCTCGGGCAAGGGGCCGATCATCTCGTCGACCATCTTCGATACTTCAAGATAAATCATGTGACCCACGCTGACCAGACGCAGGTCTTCCTGGGCACCAAGGTTCGAAACAATGGATGACGAAGGGTCTTCGTCCGGGAACGGGTCGCCGAACAGAAGTCGCTCGACGCCTATCGCTCTTTGGCCCCCTTTGTTCACGAGAACCGCGAGTTGCGGACGGACTCCGTCGAAGAAGGTGTCGATGATCGAAATCTCGAGTTCCGCGGCGTGAGCCAGTTCGTTCCTGCGGAGGGTGAGGCACATGTCGGCAAGTACGCGCAGTTGGGCCGCCGATGGGCCACCGAGGGCCCGGGCGTTGCGCTGCGCCTCGGCGGCCACCAGTCTGAGTCCGTCGGCGCGAGTGAGAGCCTTCTGCGGCGTGTCCACCGCCTCCCGAAGTGCGGAAGCAGCTG
>DASTGE010000361.1:0-5030 GCA_035719405.1 Burkholderiaceae bacterium | reverse complement strand
AAAGACCAGATGACCACCCGGCGCCATCACCCGGGCCATCTCGCGCATCCAATCGTCAAGCCGCGGCGCATGGCCGACTGCCAGCCCGGACACGACGAGATCGAACTCCCCATCCGCAAAGGGCAGCTGCGCCATGTCCGCGTGGACACGAAAGGCCAGCGGCGCGCGACAAAGCATCTGCAGCGACCGGTCGACACAGACCACGCAAGCGGCACCACGTTGCTCCAGCAGCAGCCCATAGCGACCGGTGCCGCAAGCCAGGTCGAGCGCGCGAGCGCCGCCGACCTCGGGGCAGAGGTCCAGGACAGCCGCCTGTTCCGCACGCATCAGCGGGTTGTGTGGCACGGGCGGATAGGATGACGCCCAGCAATCGTACGCGGCGACGTTGGACAAGGCCTCGATGGGATCGTCGTCGTCCGGGATCATGCCCAGGGTCCGGCAAGCTGGGGATCGCGCCACTTGGCGCAGACGCAACGCGCACACTCGGGGCGACGCTGCGCGCGAATGTCGTCGCGCAGGCGCCGCATAGCCGGTGCATTGAGTCCGCTGGCCAGGTCGTCGTTTTCGACGCCCGTGGGACCGGGGATGAAGAAGCAGGGACTCAGACCGCCATCGACCCCGATCACTGCCGAAAACTCGGGTGCATTGCAATGCACCGGCGGGAAGTCGCCGAGGCCGCAAAGGCCGCGGTAATACTGATGGAGACGACGCAGCTTCGGCACCGATTCAAGGATGAAGCCGCTGCGGAAGTCCCCGGCATGTTCGCGCTCCAGCGTGTCGATGGCCGCCGACAGGCACGGCAGATCTTCTGTTCGCAGCGCAACCTCGCTGCTCACGCCCTCCCCCATCATGCGGCCAAAGGCCTGCTCATTGGCAACGTCGGCCGCGAGAAAGGAGATGCTGGCCGCACCGAGCTCGCGCGCCAGCGACACGAAACGGGGCAGCTCGCCGCAGTTGGCGCGCTGGACGGTGACGCGAAGACCAACGCGTGCGCCCCCCTTCACCGCGACACGGATGCCTTCGCAGACCTTGGCGAATGCATCGACGCCGCGCGTGGCCGCATAGCTCTCCCGCGAGGTGCCATCGAGCGAGACGGTCACCGATTCGAACAGCTCGCTGACCTCCGTCGCATGCTTGGCCAGCGCCAAGCCTGCAGTCAGGAGCCAAAGACGCAAGCCGTTGCCGCGTAGAAGCCTAGCGATCTCTGCCCATTGCGGGTTCAGCAGGGGTTCGCCTCCGGAGACCAGGATCACCTGGGTGCGCAGGGAGGCAAAGCCGGGGAGCAGCCTCTCTACCGCCGCCAGGCTCATGTCGCGGCGGCCGTGACGCCAGTAATCGCAGCTGACGCAGCGCGAGTTGCAGCGCTCGGTCACGTACAGGATGGCCAGCGGCAACGCGCGCAACGGCGCGCCGACGCTTGCAAGGCCGGTGCGCGCATGCCAGGTGACGGGGGCAACGGAGCGGCTAGAACAATCCATGCAGCTCGACGAAGGTCAGGCGCCCGTTGTCATAACTTCTTGCGGCATGCCGCGAATAGTAGCGGCAACCTGCTGCCCGCAGCCAAACCTGCGAGCGGTGCCCGAACTGCAACGGGAAGTTGAAAATCATCGATGCGCTCCTCGGAGCGGCGCCGGCCTGTGCGACCGGGCAGCAGAGCTTTGTGGATCTGCACGCCTTTTCCTAAAGCAGGCGGCCTGTCGCCACGGTGAAGGTCTGAATGAAATGAAAGTCCGGTCGGGTCAATGCGAATTGCGCGTGATGCGGGTCGCACAGCCGGCCGAGTTCCTCATAGTCCTGCGGCTCCAGATACGGGCGCAGGCGTTCGCCCCAGGTGCCGCGGAAGATCGCTTCGAGCAGGTAGTCATGCTCTTGAGGTCCGAGTGGCGACAGGCGCTCGATCACGAAGGTTCTCACCAGCACGTCCGACAAGCCAACCCCTCGCAATAACCCGGCATTGGCGCGGACAGCGGCCAGGGCCCGCTCGTCGACGCCGTAGCGCTCGCGGTAATAGCGGCGTACGGCTTCATGCGTCAGGCGCTCCAGCCGGGCATCCCATGCGAAGACCATGTCAGGCAGGAAGCCGGTCTGCCCGATCGCGATGCGCCCGCCCGGCCTCAGCAGGGCTTTCAGTCGACTCACGACCTCCATTGGATCGTGAAAATGATTGATGGTGTTGACGCCCCATACACCGTCGAAACTCGCCGGCCGCAACGGCAATGTGCGCAGGTCCGCCTGCAGCAGTTGCGCACGCGCCGACGCCACCGGGCGGGCCGCCTCAATATGCGCGGAAGACAGGTCGACGCCGACGACAAGGCCGCCCTCGCCTACCTCATCAGCCAGCCACTCCAACGCCTCGCCGCTGCCGCAGCCGGCATCCAGCACATTCATCCCCGGTCGCAGCACCAAGCATCGGACGGCTTGGCGCAACTCAGGCGCAGCGAAGGCATTGAACAGTCGGAGCTTGCGCGAGTAGTCGCGTGCGGCGGTATCGCCTAGCAGGCCAAGCTGAAGTGAAAGAACCTTTCGATTCTCGGCATCCCCTCGCGAGTCGAGTCGCGTCATCGCCGGGACTTATTGAGCATTGCCCTTATTCAGACTCCGATAACACTCGGGTAAGGGTTGTCCTCACATGAACGCATGCAACTCGAGAAACAGCAGCTTGCGGTTGTCCAATGCGTTTTGCGGAATACCGTTCCAGCGCCGAAAGCCGAGACGCAACTGCACGAAGGGCAGAGGCGTCAGCTCGTAGACCAGACTCACGCGCCCCTTTTGGTCCTCGCGCACCTTGCGGTCGGGGTCGAAGTACTCCAGCGTCAACTTCAGGTTGTGCCCACGCCGCAAGCCCCAATTGACTTCGCCCAACCCAGCCAGCAATTTGCGCGCGCCCTCGGGAAAACCCTCGTCCCGAACCAAGTCCACCTCGCCCAGCCACACGAGGGGTCCGGTGTGCAAACCGCCGAAGACACCCGCCATGCGGCGGTCGCCCGAGTTCGATTGCGTGCTCGAGGCGGCGAGCCCGATGCGCCCCATCGGGTGCACCCATACCGCCTGCCCGGTAAGCTGGTGTCCCGACCCCTTTCCGGCGTTGGCCGTGCCGTTTGTCAAAGCGAGCTGCGCCGACCACTCCGGCAACTCAAGACCCGCTTCGATCCCCGTGTCCGGCGTGGTCATGCTGATGCCGGTGACCTGGCGCACGAACGCCGACTGATCTTGCAGGCGCCAGCCGAAGGGCAGATAGAACTTCCCTCCCTTCAGGCCCCACGTCCCGTCAGACGTGCTCAGGCGCATGTAAGCCTCGCGCGACTGTGAGGAGCCCGGAGCCATGAGTTGGTCGACATGGATGCCCAGCCGATTGGGGAGGACGGACAGATCGCCGTACAGGCGAAACTCCTGCAGATCCCAGCCGCTTTGCACCGGCTGCCCCGTCACCTTCGTGCGCGACCAATCGTGACGCAGGTCGCCGCCGAGGCGCAGGAAGTCGCCGATGCCTCCGGTCCACATCGGCGCGTCGGCCGGCAATTGGTGCGCGGGAATGGTGGTCCGCGCGAACGCGATGCCCAGCGCGTTGCGCAGTCCGCCGCCCGTCGGGTTGACGTGGCAAGCCACGCACTTGAAGCCCTGCCCTACCGCGAGGTAAGGCTCGGCACGAGCGGCGAACGGCAGGCTGGCCAGGACGGCCAGCACGGTGAGGATGCGCAAGAACAGCTGATCCTTCATTGCTGTGCCCCCTGGCTGATCCATTGACGGATGACGGCGATGGTCTGGGCGTCGAGATAAGGGCCGCCCAGCGGCATGCGCGCACCAGCGATGCCGTTGCCTTCGACCTTGTGTATCAGGTAGCTGGCATCGGGGTCGCCCGGCTTCACGCGAAGCAAGGAGGACACCTCATTGCTCGGCACTCCGATCAGCGATGACGCACTGGTGCCCGCGTCCAGTCGCAGGCCCTGCGGAGCGCCACCCCCGGAGTGACACGTGGTGCATATCGGAGTGAACACGTTCTGCTGTATCGATGCCAACGTCGGCACCAGCGCACCGTTGCCGGTGCCGCCTTCGCCGATCGGGCGGCCGTTTGCGTCAAGCCCTTCGCCGTTGCCACCGCAACCGGCAGCGGCCAGGGCCGCAAGGCAGATCATCATGGCGACGGCGGACGGTCGGTGCTGCATAGGTGTCCTGAGCCTGATTGAGGGCGCCGTGAGCGTTAAGGTCCAACGCCGCAAGTTCAATAAGTCTTTGAACTCAGGGCTGACTACAAGCACTCGCGGCGCATTATCACACCTGATCTGCAAAATGCGTCCGCCTTCCGCACAGCCATTATTCAACACGGATCCGTATTGAGGCGGCGTGCGAGGCTGGTCAGAATGGAGCGAAGGTCAAAGGCAATGGCTCTGTCACCATAGGCCGAACGGCGACAATGGACGGATGGCGCCTTTCCAGAATCAGATCATGGCCACGACCGTTCGCAAGGTCCTCAAGCCCTCAAGCGACTGCACTACCCGCTCGAAGCGATCCTGACGTGTGCGCGCTGGTATCTGCCTGCCCGCTGAGCCTGCGCAACCTGGAGGGTTCTGTCGCGATAAGGGCGTCGTGGTGAACGAAGGCCGATGCCACGCAGTGGGGATCAGAAGACTTGCCGACCAGAACGACTTGAACCCGAGCATCGGCCTGACCCGCCGCTTGATGGCTCGATGGTCCTGCTCGGCGATGTTGTTCAAGTTACTATGATTGTCGCAGTTCGATGCTCGCACCGCTGTCGTCGATCAGGCCCTGGACGGCCGCGGTGTTGGCGCCGCTCTGGTGAGTAGGCCGGGGGAGTCTCACCTCCAGCCTCTCGCAGGTAGGGTCGAGAACTGGCGCGCCGACATTAGGCTCCGATGGGTACTCCATCGCTTTCACCACGGCCCTCAGTCCGGCTGCCATCGCCATGTTTCCAGCCCCCGCCACGTCGAACGCAATCAACGAGGACGACCAGTCGAGTCGGCCGGAGGAACCGCCCCTCCAGCCGCTCACAGGTAGGGTCGAGGACTGGCGCG
>DASTGE010000360.1:0-2136 GCA_035719405.1 Burkholderiaceae bacterium | reverse complement strand
GCCAGACTCCGCATCCTGAGGAGGTCCCGCATGTCATCGGTCTCGGGCTTGAAGGCCAGACCCCATAGAGCGAACGTCCGACCTTGCAAATCGGCGCCTAGGCGGTGTACGACCTTTTCGACCAGCACCTGCTTTGCGCGTTCGTTCACCCGCTCGACCGCGTCCAGCAGAGGCATCGGCACCTCGTGCTCTGCGGCCGTCCGCGCCAGCGCCTTCACGTCCTTGGGCAGGCACGAGCCTCCGTAGCCGCAGCCCGGATAGAGGAAGCGCGAACCGATGCGCGGGTCTGCGCCGACGCCGCGACGGACGAGTTCGATGTCGGCGCCCAGCCGCTCGGCCAGCCGAGCCATCTCGTTCATGAAACTGATGCGCGTCGCGAGCATCGTGTTGGCCGCGTACTTGCTGAATTCGGCGCTGCGCACGTCCATTACCAGCATGCGGTCGCGGTTGCGCAGGAAGGGTGCATACAGCGCGCGCATCAGTGCGAGTGCGGGCTCGTCCTCCACGCCGAGGATCACGCGGTCCGGCCGCATGAAATCCTCCACCGCCGCGCCTTCCTTCAGGAACTCCGGATTCGAAACCGCCGACACCTGCCAGGACTCGCCGCGGTGCCTCAGCTCCGCCTTCACCGTCTCGCGTACGCGATCGGTCGTGCCGACCGGCACCGTGCTCTTGGTGACGACGACCTTGTCCTCGGTCATGAGGCGGCCGACTGTACGTGCCGCATCGAGGACATAGCTCACGTCGGCCGAACCGTCCTCGCCTGGAGGAGTGCCGACGGCGATGCACTGAATCGCGCCATGGGCCGTTGCCAGTGCCGGGTCGCTGGTGAATTGCAGCCGGCCTGCTGCCGAGTTGCGCTGCACCAGTTCAGGCAGTCCGGGTTCATGGATCGGTATCCGTCCCGCGTTGAGCATCGCGATCTTGCGATCGTCGACGTCCAGGCAGACGACGTGATTGCCCATTTCGGACAGGCAGGCCCCGCTGACGAGGCCTACATAGCCCGTCCCGATAATTGTGACTTTCATGCGGCCCCCCGTCGGCAAGAGATATGCCTGCATTGTGGCTTGTGGCCGCAAGCCGTCTTGGGCAGGCGGCGATAATCCTCGCGCCCGCTACCGTTTTCACCGTTCGTCGAACTTCCCTGCATGAATGTCACCTTGATCGTCTTCGTTGTGCTGTACCTGGTTGGCACGCTGGCCTTGGGCGTGTGGGCAGGCACGCGCATCAGGAACACCAGCGATTTCGCCATCGCCGGGCGCAGTTTGCCGCTGATTATGGTCGTGACAACGACATTCGCGACCTGGTTCGGAGCGGAAACGGTGATGGGCATCCCCGCCAAGTTCGTGCAAGGGGGACTCGGGGCGATCGTCGAGGATCCCTTTGGCGCGGGGACGTGCCTGATTCTGGTCGGCGCGTTCTTCGCAGCGCGCCTCTACAAGCTCAACCTGCTCACGATCGGCGACTTTTACCGGCAGCGCTTCGGCAAGGGAGTGGAGGTGTTCTGCTCGGCGGCGATCATCCTGAGCTACCTTGGCTGGGTGGCCGCGCAAATCACTGCGCTCGGCCTGGTCTTCTCGGTGCTCACCAACGGCGCGATGTCGGAGAACGCGGGAATGGTCGTCGGCACCCTGGCCGTGCTGATCTACGTCGTGATCGGCGGCTTTCTCGCTATCGCGTGGACGGACTTCATCCAGATGATCGTGCTCGTGGTGGGCCTCTCGATCATCGCCATCTTCTCCGCGAACCTCGCGGGCGGCGCCGACAAGGTGCTGGCGTTGGCGACGCAGAAGGATTTGTGGCAATTCTTTCCGGCGCCGACCTTCACGGAGGTCGCGATGTTCGTCGGGTCCGGCCTCACGATGATGCTCGGAAGCATCCCCCAGCAGGACGTCTACCAGCGCGTGATGTCCGCGAAGGACTCCGCGACGGCGCGCAACGGCGCGGTGATCGGCGGTTTGAGCTACATCTTCTTCGCGTTCGTGCCGATGTTCATCGTTTCGTGCGCGGTGGTGGTGATGGGCCAGAGCGCGCTCGAACTCGCGAAGAACGACTACCAGCGCGTGCTGCCGACCTTCGTGCTCACGAAGATGCCGCTCGTGATGCAGATCCTCTTCTTCGGCGCGCTGCTGTCGG
>DASTGE010000359.1:0-6660 GCA_035719405.1 Burkholderiaceae bacterium | reverse complement strand
AACGACCTGCTCGGAGCCAGGACGGAAGCAGAGAAGTACCTGTTACTCGCCACCCTGAACCTCGTCGAGTGCATCGCCGCTTCGGCGCCGAACACCCGCGCCTCCTAAGTCGTCAAGGACGCCGCTTGCTTACCGCTTACGCTGCACTGCGTCGGCATGCGCCCGCAGCACTTTCATCAAAGGAAACGACATGCACGGTTCGGATCGAAGCGGCCCGACGCCGGGCGCGCCTCGCTCGCACTTGAACACAGGAGAGCCAATGCAAGCCCCTCATCGTCCTGCGTCGCGATCCGATGCGCCCGATCTTGTCATGCTAGCCAAGCGCAAAGGTTTCACGCCCACGCGCTGCCGCGCATTGAGTCACGAACTGCCGACGGCAGTCAGCTCGCTATGGCGACGCCGCGCTTGGGAGATCCCGGAGGGCCACGTCGACGACTACGTCAAGCTGGGCTGGATGGACTGGAACAGCGGTGCCTTGGTGCTCACCTCCAGCGGCCAGGCTGTGCACGACAGGGTGGTCGCGCAACGGACCGTGCCATGAGAAGCGGCGAGCAGCCGCTGCCAAGCGGACAGAAGACGGCGCTGGCGGCACCGGAAGATCGTTCGGCCGAGGGCGACGACAGCGCGCTGCCCGTCGGCGAGCGCGCCGAACTGCAGCGCCAGGGGGCCAAGGCCGCCGCACGAGGAGAGCCGCCGGCACGAAATCCGCTCCAGCGGCCTCAGAACTTGCCGAAGGCGACCGGCGAATCGCAGCAGACCTGGTCGCAGCGCAGCGACGCATGGCAGCAGGGGCATGACGCGCAAAGCCGTGGGCCGCACCATGCGACGGCCGATCCAGCGGGGGAAGACGATCAGGAGCGCGAGTAACTGCGGATGAAACGAGGAGGCGGCTCCTTCACTTTCGTTGGAGCGGGCCAAGCGTTATCAGATGTGCCGGGGTCGCAGATTGCTCTATCTATTGTAGGAAGCAGGCGCGTGCGAAACGCCGTTGCAGCTCCCCCGGGGAAACCCCTTATGGCTCTGGAATCACGCATCGATCGAGACGAGGAGTGGCGCCGCCTCTGCGAGTGCCTCCGTGCCGCCCAGGAGGCAAAGACCAGATTCATTGCCAACATCAGTGCGGAGTGGTCCTCCTGGCACAGGCGCTCTCCGCGTGTCCTCGACGAGAGTCAGACGCGGCGCGCAGACGCTTTGCAATTGGTCGTCGATGAGTTGGATCTCGAGATGCGTAGGTTTATCGCGGACGAGGTGACTGCCAGCGGCTGCGCTACAGCCACCGGTGGAAAGGAGTGACAATTACCGGCGGTCTCGCTCGTTACCCCACTCGTGCGATGACAAGGGCAACATTGCTCCCGCCTTCGCCATCTTGGAGGAATTGGCAGGGAAATCCAAACTTCTTCCTCTGGGGGCGAAAACGCCTAACCGCCATCACCGCAGAACCCGTCTACCACGCCCTCAAGGTCGGTTTGCACTGGACTGTAAGGCTCGTCGATTGCTCGTGCTCTCTCGAGCGCCGGCGCATTTTCGCTTCGACGTTGTCACTTGAGCCGCGATGGGCGAAGCAGTGAGTCGTCGCAGAATACTGGTGGTGGATGATTGGCCCGACTGTGCGGACAGCTTGGCGGCGTTGCTCGACCTGATGGGCTACGACACAGAATGCGCCTACGGCGGCCAACAGGCGGTCGAAGTTGCCAGGCGATTCGAGCCGGACACGATCATCATGGATATCAACATGCCGGTGATGGATGGCTTCCAAGCAGCGCGCCTGATTCGAGAGAACTTGAACGATCGGCAGCTTGTTCTTGTGGCGCTGACAACAACGGAGGGATCAGCAAGATCCGAGCGGTTCGCCGACTTCGATGCGCATCTGCAGAAGCCATACGACTACGAGCGGCTGGACGACTTGCTTCAAGGCGATACCCATGGAAACGAAGTTGAGGCAAGGCGCTCGTTTTCTTATTGGGCCCGATCGAGGTCCGGCCGGTGAACACAGGCACAAGCGCTGGCTTTCGGGCAGAGACGAAACCTGCGCGTAACACCTTGCCCCGACGCGCTCGCGTCGGCATACATCGCAATGCAATTGAACAGCGCATTGATCATGCGGCAGGCCCTCATGTGGTCTCCCGCCAACCATGAACAGTCCGCTTGTGCGCCCTGGGCAAGGCCCCGCAGGCGCCAGCACGACCGTTGCATACCGGTGCCGGTGCGGCCGACCGGTGTTCTTCCGGAACAGCCGGTGCCTGGCATGCGGGACGCCGCTGGGCTATTTGCCGTCTCGGGGCAGTCTGTTTCCATTGGAGGCGGGCGCCGCGGCGGGCACCTGGCGAATCGTCGGCGACGAGGCGAAACCGGGCTTCACGTACCGGCGCTGTGAAAACTTTTCTTCCGCAGCGGCCTGCAATTGGCTCGTCGAGCCAGAATATGGCATGCGCCGTCCGAACTTGTGCAAGGCGTGCCGGCTCAACCGGAAGATTCCCGACCTTTCCAAAAGCCAGAATCGTCGGCTTTGGCTTTGTATGGAAAGGGCGAAGCGCCGGCTTGTCTCGCAGCTCATCAGGCTCAGACTGCCCGTCGCGTCAAAGGTGTCGGAGGACCCGCAACACGGCCTTGCCTACGACTTCGTGCGCAGCCGCCCCGGACAAGCGCACGTGAAGACAGGGTACTTCCGGGGAATCATCACCATCAACCTGGAAGAGGCCGACGACGCGGTGCGTGAGCGCATCCGCGTCGACATGGGTGAGCCCTACCGCACCCTGCTCGGTCACTTTCGCCGCGAGATCGGTCACTACTATTGGAACCGGCTGATTGAGGGCACCGACTGGCAAGTAAGCTGCCGCAAGCTGTTCGGGGACGAGCGCCGGGACCACGATGCCGGGCTGACAGCCAACTACGAGAAACGTCCTCCGTCCGACTGGAGGCGGCGCTACCTGAGTGCCCGCGCAAGCGTCCATCCTTCTGAGGATTGGGCCGAATGCTGGGCACACTACCTCCATTTGCGCGACACGCTTGATACAGCGATCGGCTTCGGCATCCAAGCGGGGCAGGTTGACATCGAGGCAGAGCCCTTCGGTGTCGCAGACGTGTGGCAGCCGGACGCACCGAACGCCGCCGGATTCGTCGACATGCTGCGCCAATGGATTCGGATCACCGGTGTCATGAACGAGATGTCACGCGCAATGGGCTTGCAAGATTTCTATCCCTTCGTCCTGCCGCAACCTGCGGTGGGCAAGCTGCACTTCATCCATTGCGTGGTGTCCTCGTTGCCAGATGCCGCGCCTCAAGAGGAAGGTCAAGTGTGACTCCTCTCGCCCCAGCGGACATTGTGCGCATCGACTTGCAGGTCGATCTCGCGTACCGGGTCGATCCTCCGGGCGCCGACTTCATCTTCAACATCCATCCCGCGCACACGCGTTGTCAGACGGTATCTGCCGAGCAGCTCTGGCTGAGCCAGCCCATCGCTGCCGACGTTCAGACCGACGCTCGCACCGGCAACCGCTACATGCGATTGGGCGCGCTGCCCGGCGAACTAAAGGTGTCGTACCGCGCTACCATCGACCTGCGGCACCACCGCGCGGATCCGGCGCAGCTTCAGGAGGTACCGATCCATCGGCTGCCGCTGGAGGTGCTGAGCTACATCTATCCGAGTCGCTACTGCGAGTCCGACAAACTGCTACGCCTGGCGATGAGGCAGTTCGGTGGCCTCGCACAGGGCTACCGGCGGGTGCAGGCCATCATGGCCTGGGTACAGCAGCAGGTCACCTACACCTCGAACACCTCAAGCTCCAGGACCTCGGCGGTGGAGACACTCGTTGAGCAGGTGGGCGTGTGCCGCGACTTCGCTCATCTCATGATCGCGCTGTGCCGCGCGGTGAACATTCCGGCACGGTTCACAACGGGAACCGACTACGGCGCCGATCCGTCCCTCGGGCCGCCTGACTTCCACGCCTATGTGGAGGTCTATCTCGGAGGCAGGTGGTACATCCTCGATGGGTCGGGAACCGGCATTCCGATGGGGTTCGTCCGCATCGGTACGGGCCGTGACGCCGCAGACGTCGCGTTCGCCACAATCTTCGGCGGCGTCACACCGATCGGCGGGCCGGCGATACGCGCGATCGCCATCGAGGATCGCGCACTGGGCGTCGTCCAGCCGCATCACACGGACCTCGCCCTGTCGACCGACACCTAGGTGCTGGAACTTGTCGACGCACACCTGCGCCAGGGGCGCCACCACGGCATCGTTCACACGGACCTTCGCGTTTAGACCGCCGTCTGCGCCATCTGGGTGATCAGCGCCTGCGTATAGCGCAGCAGCAGGTGCAGCACCGGGCCGGAACGCCGAACCGTGAACTGAAGGTGTCGCTGGCCAGACCAGCATAAACAAGGCCAAAGTTCCCATCAGGCCGTCTTCGTCCGGCAGGTCCCGATGTAAACCGGTCACTCGCCCGCGCAACCAACGAACGACAGGTTCGGGCTGCCGCCGAAATTCGATCCTCGAACCTCACCGACTGCACCCAGTCTGGTCCAGTCGCTCCCTGAGGCCCAAAGGCGCCATCAGCGTACGGGGGTCACGGGCAGAGAACGAGCTGCTGACGACGCTGGCGAGCCGGGGCCGGCGGGGTTATCGGCCGAGACCTTGCGAAGGTCTGCGCAGCTCCACACGTGTTGCACTACCGCCGCGCTCGCTTAGCCCACCAATACGATTGGCCCGTCCGTATGTCGGCGAATCTCGCCGCAACGCTGTCCGCCGCACATCGCCCGGGGCGTCAACCATTGCAACATGTGCTTGGCGGGCGAGATTGCCCCCCGGATCCCTCTGCGTCAAGGGTCATGCCGTCCGCTGGCAACTGCTCGACCAACTGGACACGGTTGCGCGGGTCGAAAGATGCAGGCGGTCGGCTTCAAGCAGGTTTGGAACCTGGAGGAGATAGCGGCGGCGGGGACCACCGAGCTATCCAAGTCCATGCCCAGTACTACTCTCCGTTATCGTCACGGGCGCGTTCCTTGGCGTGGTCACGACATGATGCTCCACGTCCTAAAGGTGAGCGACCGTGGGGCGCTGCTGATGCTTGGCGCGCTCAACGCGGTCTTCGGCGCCCCCGGAGCAGCTGCCCTTCAAGACGACGCGGATGACGACCGCTCCGGAGCACATGAAGAAATTTCTTAGACAGTTCCCCAAATCTTAGAGTCACAGGGGTTTTTTCCAAAAAACGTTGTCTTTTCGAGACACCGTAAGTCCTTGATTTTGGCCTGCCCGGAGGGACTCGAACCCCCGACCTGCTGCTTAGAAGGCAGCTGCTCTATCCAGTTGAGCTACGGGCAGCGAGCGGCGATTATCTCAGCGAGCGGCAGGGTGCGAGCGACCGCGCGTGTGCTCAATGCCGCTTGTATTGCTCCTCGCCGAACAGGATACTGCGCGCCTTGTCGTCGGTGAGCGGCCTGCGGCGGTCGGCGAGGGTCGCGACTCCCCGCTGCACAGCAGGTCGCGCGCTGATTTCATCGAACCAGCCCTTCAGGTGCGGATGGTCGTTCCAGTCGATGCCCTGATTCTTCCACGAGCGCAGCCACGGGAAGATGGCGATGTCGGCCACGGTGTACTCGTTGCAGGCGATGTAGCGGGAGTGGGCGAGTTGGCGGTCCATCACGCCGTACAGGCGCTTCGCCTCATTCGTGTAACGCTCGATCGCATAAGGGATCTTCTCGGGCGCATAAATCCGGAAGTGGTGCGCCTGCCCGAGCATCGGTCCGACGCTTCCCATCTGGAACATCAGCCACTGAAGCGCCTGGTACTTCCCGCGCACGTCCTCGGGCAGAAACATTCCGCTCTTTCCCGCGAGGTACAGCAGGATCGCGCCGGATTCGAAGAGCGAGATCGGTTTGCCGTCCGGTCCATCCGGGTCGACGATCGCCGGAATCTTGTTGTTCGGGCTGATGGCGAGGAAGTCGGGGCTGAACTGGTCGCCTGCGCCGATGTCCACCGCGTGGGCGCGCCAGGGCAGTCCACACTCCTCCAGCATGATGTGAACCTTGTGGCCATTGGGAGTGGCCCACGAATACACTTCGATCATCGGTTCGTAGCCTTTCGGGGGTTGCCAGCCGTTGCGACTTTAAGTCCATCCTGCCGCCATGCTCAACGCCATCAAGAAATGGTTCTCCAATGCCCCTTCGGGCGCCTGGGGCGAGGTTGAGGTGTGGGCGCGATCGCGTGGGTACCAATTCAAGCGCAGCCGGGAGGGAGACGGCTTCGTGGTCGAAGGCGGCTGGGGGAAGAACACCTGGCGGCTCGAATGGGGGCCGTCTCATCGTCCCTACATCAGCGGCCAGGAACTGAGACTGCGCGCCGAAACGGGCGGCGGCGAACTGCAGATGATCGTGCTGTCGCGTCTGCTCATGGAGGCGATGGAAAAGGCAGTCTTCGAGTCCTTCACAGAAGATCTCCAGACCCGCGCCGACACCGACACACCCGAGGAGATGCGCTGGCTGGTGCTGTTCCCGAAGTTGCGTCCGGCGGAGATGAAGTCACTGCGAGAGAGCTTCCGCGGCGCTTCCTCGGTTCCCGAGCGGCTGGTCTCATGGCTTGAAGGTCCGCTTTCGCAGAAGCTCGAGCAGGCCCGTTCCACATGGCTTGCCGGCGAGGATCCGCTCGCCCTCATTCTGCAGCGC
>DASTGE010000358.1:0-2051 GCA_035719405.1 Burkholderiaceae bacterium | reverse complement strand
CCCGTGGCGGCGGGGATGGACGGGGACACGCTGCCGGCAGCGGGGCCGCCGCCAGTCAACACCCTTTGCAACTCGGTGTCGGCGATCCAGAAGTCGCGCGAAGCCTGAACGGATGCCGCGACCGCACGCACCTGCTCGCCCGCGTCGGCGAGCAACTCGAAGACGCTGATGAGCATCGCGTTGTAGCGCAGCAGGTTTTCCTCGGAAATGCGCTTGCGCAGGGGCACCACCTCGTCGCGATAGTGCTTCGCCAGGTCGTAAGCCGTCCGGTATCCCTGGTACGACTGGCGGACCTGCGAGCGCGCGTTCACCGCGACTTGTGCCGTGCGGTTCACGGCCTGCATGTACGTCGCTTCGGCCCGCGCAGAACGCACCGACCCGAAGTCGAACAGCGGCAGCACAAGCTCGACCTCATACCCGTTCGCGCGCGGACTGCCTGTCTCGCTCCTGTTTTGGTAGCCGACGTCGAGCGCATTGATGAACCGCGTCGCCTGGATCAAGCCGAGCGATCTGGCAATGGCTTCGGTTGCGCGCCTGGCCATCAGGACGTCCAGCCGCTTGTCGATAGCCGTCTGCTCCGCGTCCTTCGGCTCAGCCGGCTGTTGAGGCAGTTCCGGCAGGCGCTCGGGCAGCTTGAAATTCAGCTGCTCCCCTGACAGGCCGAGCAGGCGGGTCAGGCCTTCGCGCTCCGCGACCGCCTGCTGCTGCGCCCGAGCCAGGTTGGCTGTGGCATCAGCGTAGAACGCCTGCTCCCGCATCTGGGCCAGCTTGCTGAAGTTGCCGGCCTGCACCATCCGCTTTGCGAGCTCATTAGAGGCGTCGGCAGCCTGCTTCACCTGCTCGAAGTACTTCACCAGCTGCTGTGCAGCGACGGCATTGAAGTACGCACGCCGAGTGTCGGCAGCGATGCCGACAGCATCGTAGGCGGCCTGGCATTGCGCCTGCTCGAATCTGCGCTGCTCCACCTGCCTGGCGATCGGCATGGTCAACAGGCCCAGCACGTCGAACAGGATGGAGCGGTCGATTTCGACGACGCCACCTCCCGCAAGCCGCCCAAAGCCCAGCAGTGGATTGCGCAGACGTCCTGCTTGTACGAGGTCCGCTTCGGCCACGCCAAGCTTGCTGAAACTCGCCTGCAGGCCGCGGTTGTTCAGCAACGCGAGCTCGACGGCTGCGTCCACCGTCAGGGGCTCTTTCAGGATGTCACCGACCCGGCCACGAGCGGTACTTGCATCCTGCTCGGAGCGCTGCACGGAGACGGCCTGCCCCGTGCGCTCCTTGGTCAGCTCGGACACCTTGCCCATTGCGCCGTCAGACGAAAACGACGCGCAGCCGGCCAGGATGAGGGCCGCGGACGCGGCAAGGGTGAGCCGCATCATCGCTGGCCTCCGTGCATGTGGCCGCCCTGATGCGTCGGCACTGCAGGAGCCGAGGTCGCGGGAGCGGAGGCTGCAACGTCCGCGGCGTGCGCAGCTGTGGGGGCCGCGCGATCTCCAGCGTGCCCGTCGCCACCAGGCGCCGGACGCAGGTTGTCGTTCAGTTGCCGCCAGTCACCCGGCCTGATGTCCTGCCACGGCTTGTAGTCCGCGAAGGCAGACGGGTAGCGCAGCGGCGAGGCTGGCTTCCCATCCGCGGGGTCACTCGGCGGTTGCGCGGTGGCCAGCAGCGGCAGGCCCAGCGCCGTGGCCGCCGCCAGCCATTGGAAGAAGTTGTTCATGTTTGTTCAAAGACATCTGTTTCGCCAACTTGTCGTCAGCCGTTGCTCGTGCAGGCGCACGAGCCCCCTCAGGCCTCGCCGGGAGGCCTTTTTGGGTCAGATGCTTCGGGGAGGACGCTCCTGTCCGTCCGAATGGAAGGCAGGCGCTGCGGCAGAGAGGGCCGGGAAAACGACCCGGGACGTGAGGAGCGGCTCGAGGACCTTCGGCGGCGCAGTCATCAGCGGGGTGGCGTGGCACCCGCTGGCGCAAAGGTTGCACGTATCCGCGCGGCCATCCTTGCCGTCTTGGTGGGAGCCCGAATGGTCCGACCTTGCGTGGTCGGCGCCATCCGGG
>DASTGE010000357.1:0-2091 GCA_035719405.1 Burkholderiaceae bacterium | reverse complement strand
GCTTCGGAGGCGCTGGCGCTGTCCTTCGGGCCCTGGGAGTGGTTCTGGGTGCTGTTCTACGGCTTCGCCACCTACGGCAACGCCGGCCACCTGCGCGAGCAGGTGTGCAAGTACATGTGCCCGTACGCGCGCTTCCAGAGCGCGATGTTCGACCGCGATACCCTCATCGTCAGCTATGACACCGAGCGCGGCGATCCGCGTGGCACACGTGCCCGATCGGCCGACCTGAAGAAGCTCGGCCTGGGCGAGTGCATCGACTGCGGCCTGTGCGTGCAGGTCTGCCCTACCGGCATCGACATCCGCAACGGCCTGCAGTACGACTGCATCGGCTGTGCCGCATGCGTGGACGCGTGCAATACAGTGATGGACAAGATGCACTATCCGCGCGGGTTGATCCGCTATGCCACCGAAAACGGCATGGAGCGGCACTGGAGCACGCAGCAGATGCTCAAGCGCGTCGCACGGCCACGCGTGCTCGTCTACACCGCCGTGCTGCTGGCCATCAGCGCGACGTTGGGCGCGAGCCTCATGCTTCGCAAGCCGTTCAAGGTCGACGTAGTGCGCGACCGCAACTCGCTGGCCCGAATGGTCGACGAGGGCGCCATCGAGAATGTCTACCGGCTGCAGGTGATGAACGCGACCGAATCCACGCAGCACTACCGCGTGAAGGTCGAAGGGCTGCATGGCGCGCGCATCGACAGTGCAACCGAGGTGGAGGTGCCGCCGGCAGGCGCGCGGTGGTTCCCCGTCGCGGTGCGCGTCCCGTACGAAGGCGTCAGGCAACTGAAGTCGGGGGCGCATCCGATCCGATTCGAAGTCGAGCGCGTGGGACAGGGACATGCCGAGGTCGAGGAGAAGTCGACCTTCGTCGTCCCGCGCTGAATACGGAGGAAACGACACATGAACAGAGCCCCTTCTTCCGCGCAACCGAACAGCGGACCGCAACTGCCCTGGTGGCGCGTGCCGATGTTGTGGGTCGTGCTGGGTGGTCCTGCAGCCGTCGTGGTCGCGGGCATCATCACCGCCTCCATCGCATGGCGCGGGCATGACGAAGTGGTCGAGGCCGAGCTGGCCAACAGTGTTGCGCACGCGCCTGCCTTGCAGGCGCGCAACGTGGCACCGAAAAGATGAACGCTCACGCCGATGCGCATGGGCACGGCGTCGCACTGCCCGCGCTGCCCTTGTCGACCCGGGTGCTGATGATCCTGTGGCCCGCCTTCCTGATGGCGGGCGTGCAGGAGGCACTGGTGTTCGTAGTGGTCGACCCGTCCTCCCTGCACTGGTTCGGCAGCGATCCGATCACCTGGCCGGTCGAGGCGATCTACAGCGTGACCTTCCTGATCTTCTGGGCGATGAGCGCGACGGCCGGCGCGATCACGCAACTGCTCATGGGTTCGCCTGAAAGCCAGGAGCCTGACTTCTGAGGTCGGTCGGAGAACCTCGCTGATTCAAGGGCGACTCAAGGCAGACCGACACCGGGAACGCGTTTTGCTCCACGCGAACCCGTGTTTACGAACGACATCCCTGAATCCTGGCCCTGGGCGGCCGCGCTTGCGGCAGGCCTTTGGATCGCCGCACTGATCACGCATCGCATTGCACGCCCGATCGTGCTGCGGCTCGTGCGCCGCTCTCCGCTGCTGCACACCATGCTCACACGATGCAGCCGTGCGCTGCAATGGGTGCTGCCGCTGGTGCTCACGCAGCTGCTGTGGCAGGCCATGCCGGAGGACATGCGTGGACTGCGCACCGCCATGCATGTCAACGGCGTGCTCATCATCGCGGCCCTGACCTGGCTCGCCGTCTCCGCCATTCGCGGACTGGCCGATGGCGTGGTCGCGGCGCACCCGGCAAATATTGCGGACAACCTTCAAGCGCGGCGCATCCACACGCAAACGCGCGTGCTGTCGCGCATCGGCTCCAGCGTGGCGCTGGTCGTCGGTCTCGCGTTCGTTCTCATGACCTTTCCGCAGGTGCGCCAGCTCGGCGCGAGCCTGCTGGCATCGGCAGGCGTCGCGGGATTGGTGCTCGGTATTGCTGCGCGCTCGGTCTTCGGGAACTTGCTCGCAGGGTTGCAGATCGCGCTCGCACAGC
>DASTGE010000356.1:0-5005 GCA_035719405.1 Burkholderiaceae bacterium | reverse complement strand
GAAGTGCCTGCGAGTCGCGGGCGCATCATGGATCGTAATGGAGAGCTCCTCGCGACCAGCGTCCCCGTGCCTTCCGTATGGGCGATTCCGAAGGACTTCGAAGCGACCCGCGAGCAGCGACGCGAACTGGCGCGCCTGCTGGGCATCAGCGTCACGGACCTTGACCGCAAGCTCGACGAAAACCCGACGTTCGTCTGGTTGAAGCGGCTGAGCAGCGATGAGGTGTGGAAGCAGGTGCAGGCGCTCAAGCTGAAGGGCGTCTACCAGGTCGCCGAGTACAAACGCCGGTATCCGGAGGGCGAGGCCGCGGCGCAGGTCGTCGGCTTCACCAACATCGAAGACAAGGGACAGGAAGGCATCGAGCTCGCGTTCCAGAATGACCTGCAGGGCCACGACGGATCGCGCGGCGTGGTGCGGGATCGCCTGGGCCGGGTCGTCGAGGACATCGGCGAGCAGATCGACCCGGTGCATGGCCGCGACATCGGGCTTGCCATTGACTCGAAGGTGCAGTTCTTTGCTTACCAGCGCATCCGCGATGCGGTCCTGGAGAACCGGGCCAAGGCCGGCAGCATCGTGGTGCTTGACGTGCAGACCGGCGAGATCCTCGCGCTGGCCAATTACCCGAGCTACGATCCGTCGAATCGACACGGCCTGTCCGGTTCGCAGTTGCGCAACCGCGCGCTCACCGACATCTTCGAGCCCGGCTCGACGATGAAGCCCTTCATCATCGCTCATGCGTTGGAGACCCGCCGCGTGACGCCGGACACCCCGATCGTCACCGCGCCCGGCAGCCTCGTCGTCACCGGCACGACCATCCGCGATGCCCACCCTCACCCCGTGCTGAGCGTGCGCGAGGTGATCCAGAAGTCGAGCAACGTCGGTGCGGCGCGCATCGCGATGCAGTTCTCGCCACGCGAAATGTGGGAGGTGATGTCCAGCGTCGGTTTCGGGCAGAAGCCCCGGATCAACTTCCCTGGCGCCATCACCGGCCGTCTGCGGCCCTACAAGAGCTGGCGGCCGATCGAGCAGGCGACGATGGCGTACGGCTACGGCGTGTCGGCCTCTCTGCTGCAGATTGCGCAGGCCTATACCGCGTTGGCGCGCGACGGCGAGCTCATTCCCTTGTCCATGCTGAAGGCGGACCAGCCGGCCAACGGCGTGCGGGTCTTTTCGCCGAAAACCGCGCAGGAGGTACGCAAGATGCTGCAGATGGCCGCGGGGCCGGGCGGCACCGGTCCGAAGGCGCAGACAGTGGGCTACTCGGTCGGCGGCAAGAGCGGGACGGCGCACAAGCAGGAAGGCCGGGGTTACGCGAGCAACAAGTACCGCTCGTGGTTCGTCGGCCTGTCGCCTGTCGACAAGCCGCGTGTCATCGTCGCGGTGATGGTCGACGAGCCCAGCGCCGGCAAGTACTTCGGCGGCGATGTCGCGGCTCCCGTATTCAGCCAGGTGGTGCAGCAGACGCTGCGGATGATGGCCGTGCCGCCGGACATCGACGTGACGTCGCAGATCATCGCGACCGAGCCGGCCGAGGAAGAAAGCTTCTGACGCCATGCCTACCGTACTGCTCAAGTCGCCGGAGGCGGCCGCGCGCTGGCTCAAGGAATGGGTCACCGGCACGCTGCGAACCGACAGCCGACAGGTGCGGCCGGGTGACGGCTTCATCGCGTGGCCGGGCTATGCGACCGACGGGCGCCGCTATGTGCAGGCGGCGCTCGATGCCGGCGCGACCACCTGTCTCGTCGAGCGCGAAGGGGCCGCGGCCTTCGCCTTCAAGGACGCACGCGTGGCCTCGCTGGCGAACCTCAAGGCCGCGACCGGTCCGATCGCGCACGCCTTCTTCGGTCATCCCACCGACCGTCTGCAGGTCATTGCCGTCACCGGCACCAACGGCAAGACATCGACCGCATGGTGGACCGCGCAGGCCAACTCACTGCTTGGGCGACGTTGCGGCGTGGTCGGCACGCTTGGCATCGGCGAGCCCCATGACGTGAAGTTCACCGGACTCACGACACCCGACCCGGTGATGCTTCACGCCACGTTCCGGCGCATGGTCGACGATGGCTTCGCGGCCTGCGCGATCGAAGCCTCGTCGATCGGCATCGTCGAACATCGCCTTGCCGGTGCCCGCATCGAGGTGGCCCTGTTCACCAATTTCACCCAGGACCATCTCGACTACCACGGCACGATGGAGAACTACTGGGCCGCCAAGCGCATGCTGTTCGACTGGCCGGGGTTGAAGGCCGCGGTGATCAACATCGACGACGACCAGGGCGACCGGCTCGCCCGGGAGCTTGAAGGCTCGCCGCTCGATCTGTGGACCTTCTCGACCCGACGGCAGGCGCGCCTCGCGGCTGAAGACCTGCGCTATGTCGACGACGGCCTCGCGTTCACGCTGCGTGAAGGCGAGAAGTCCGCGCCAGTACGTTCGACGCTGATCGGCGACTACAACGCGAGCAACCTTCTCGCCGTTCTCGGCGGCCTGCGTGCGTGCGGCATCACACTCGAAGACGCCGTCGCCGTGGTTCCCAGGCTAAGACCCGTGCCGGGCAGGATGCAGCGCGTTCCCGTGGCCGATGCCAACGCGCCGGAGGTTGTCGTCGACTACGCACACACGCCCGATGCGCTCGACAAGGTTCTGTCTGCATTGCGCCCATTGGCCGATTCGAGGGGCGGACGTCTCGTGTGCGTCTTCGGATGCGGCGGCAATCGCGATGCAGGCAAGCGGCCCGTCATGGGCGGTATCGCGGCCGCGAAAGCCGATCGCGTGATCGTCACCAGCGACAACCCGAGAGACGAGCACCCTGCAGCCATCCTGCAGCAGATCCGTGGCGGCATCGCGCGTGACAACGTGCCGTTGATCGAGGACCGTCGCGAAGCGATCTCCATCGCCGTGCGAGAGGCCGACGCGAGAGACGTGGTCCTTGTCGCCGGCAAGGGGCATGAGGACTACCAGGAGATCGCCGGCGTGAAGCACCCGTTCTCCGATGTGAATGAAGCGCTCGCAGCGCTTCGAGCGAGGACCCTGCCATGACGATGATGACGCTGGCCGACGCGCATGCGCTGCTGCCGCAGTCGGCCCTGATGGGCGACGGCGCTACAGCCATCGAGCGCGTGCACAGCGACACCCGAAGCCTGCAACCCGGCGATCTCTTCGTGGCGCTCAAGGGCGAGCGTTTCGATGCGCATGACTTCCTGCCGCAGGCCAAGGTGTCAGGCGCAGTCGCGGCGCTGGCGGAGCGCGGCATCGTGGAGGCCGGAATGCCGGGGCTGCTTGTCCCCGATTCGCTGGCGGCTCTGCAGCAGCTGGCCGCGGGCTGGCGCCGCCGCTTCCAGCTGCCCCTGATCGCGGTGACGGGCAGCAATGGCAAGACCACCGTCACCCAGATGATCGCGAGCATCCTGCGGGCATGGCTCGGTGAGTCGGCTTTCCATACCGAGGGCAATCTCAACAATCACATCGGGGTGCCGCTGACGCTGCTGAGGTTGAGGCAGGACGAGCGCACGTGGCACCGCGCCGGCGTGGTCGAGCTGGGCATGAATCATCCCGGCGAGATCGCGATGCTCGCGGGCCTCGTGCAGCCGGCGGTCGCGCTCGTGAACAACGCGCAGCGCGAACATCAGGAATTCATGGCCAGTGTCGAGGCAGTTGCGCGCGAGAACGGCAGCGTCATCGAAGCGCTGGCCGCCGACGGCGTCGCCGTGTTTCCGGCCGACGACGCACAGGCGCCCCTGTGGCGCGAGATGGCCGGGGCACGCCGGCAGCTGACCTTCGCGCTGGAGGGCGGCGCCGAGGTGAAGGGCGATGCGCAATGGACCCAGGGCGCATGGGCGCTTGTGCTTCGCACGCCGACGGGCAGCCTCAGCATCCGTCTTCAGCTGGCCGGTCGGCACAACGTGAAGAACGCGCTGGCGGCAGCCGCCTGCGCGCTCGCGGCGGGGGCGCCGCTTGACGCCATCGCGCGCGGACTCGAGTCCTTCGAGCCGGTGAAGGGCCGCTCGCAGTTGAAGCGCTTCGAGCTCAACGGTCGCGAAGTTCTTCTCGTCGACGACACCTACAACGCCAATCCGGACTCGGTGCGCGCGGCGATCGACGTGCTGGCCGAGATGCCCGGGCCGTCGTGGCTCGTCCTCGGCGACATGGGCGAGGTCGGCACACAGGGACCGCAGTTCCATGCTGAAGTCGGGGCCTATGCGCGCGAGCGCGGCATCGTTGCATTGTGGTGTGCAGGCGCGTTATGCGCTCATTCGGCGCAGGCCTATGGTCCATCGGCGCGGCACTTCGGCGACGTGCCGACGCTCGTCGGTGCGCTCGGCGAGGCACCGGTCGCGGCTTCGGTGCTGGTGAAGGGCTCGCGCTTCATGCAGATGGAGCGCGTCGTCCAGGCGCTGGCCAAGGCCTCGGAGGGAAGCGCCTGATGCTGATCCTGCTGGCGCAATGGCTGCAGTCCCACTATGCGGAGCAACTGGGCTTCCTGCGTGTGTTCCAGTACATCACCTTCCGCGCTGTGATGGCCGCGCTGACCGCGCTCCTCATCGGACTGGCGTTCGGTCCATGGGTGATCAACCGACTGACCGAACTCAAGTTCGGCCAGCCCATCCGCGAGTACGGCGTCAAGGCGCACCTTGCCAAGGCGGGCACGCCCACGATGGGCGGGGTGCTCGTCCTGATTGCCATTGGAATCTCGACGTTGTTGTGGTTCGACTGGACCAACCGCTTCGTGTGGATCGTGATGCTCGTGACCTTCGGCTTCGGCGCAATTGGCTGGGCCGACGACTGGCGCAAGGTCGTGAGGCGGGATCCGGAGGGCATGCCTTCACGCGAGAAGTACTTCTGGCAGTCGGTGATCGGGCTCGTGGCCGCGCTGTATCTCGCTTTCAGCGTGTCCGAGACGTCGAACCTGCGCGTGCTGGAACTCTTCATCCGCTGGGTTCAAAGCGGATTTTCCAATGAGCTTCCGCCCAAGGCCGACCTGATGGTGCCGTTCTTCAAGACCATCAGCTA
>DASTGE010000355.1:0-7747 GCA_035719405.1 Burkholderiaceae bacterium | reverse complement strand
GCCAGGAATTGTTCGGCGCTTGCATATGGATTCTGCGGTGCGACGGCATGGCGCAGCGCTTCGGTGCCCGTGAGCGCATGCAGCGTCGCCGCCAGTCGTGCGTACATGCCGATCAGGGCGCGACGGTAAGGCTCGTCATCGCGGTGTTCGCTCTGGTCAGGAGAGCGATCCGCCAGCGCCTTCATTTCCGGCGTGACAGGCGCGAGCAGGTTCGAGATTGAAAGCTCGCCACCGAGCTCATGAACCTCGGTGAGATAGAAGCGGAGCACCGTTTCGCTCTGTCGCGCGAGCGCGCGCTGCAACGTGTCGGCACCGACGTTCGGGTTGCCGTCGCGGTCGCCGCCGATCCAGTTACCCATGCGGAAGAAGGCCGGCACCTCGTGTCCGTGCAGATAGCGCTCCAGGTCGCGGTACATGCGTGGGATCTGGCGCAGGAACGTCGTGTGGTAGTACGACAGCGCGTTCTCGATTTCGTCGGCCACCGTCAGCCTGGCGTAGCGAAGCATCCGTGTCTGCCACAGCTGCGTGACGCGAGCCCGGATCAGCGCTTCGTTGTCCTTCAGCTGCTCCTCGGTATGCAGTTCGTCGCGCTGCTCGACCAGTTCGGCGATGGACCGTTCCGCGTCGAGGATGCTCTTGCGCTGCACCTCCGTCGGATGCGCGGTCAGCACCGGCGAGATGTAAGCGCGTTTCAGGATTTGCGCCACGTCGGCGGACCGGATGTCGGCCTTGGCGAGGCGCTCGAAGGTCAGTGCCAGCGAGCCTTCTTGCAGATGACCCTGGGCGGCATGGTGCTCGCGCCGCCGCACGTGATGGCGGTCTTCGGCAATGTTGGCAAGGTGGGAGAAGTAGCTGAAGGCACGGATGACGCTGACTGCCTGTTCGAGCGACAGGTTCTTCAGCATCGTGTCCATCACGCGCCCCGCGCTCGCGTCACGCTTCAGCCGGTACGCGACTGCGAGTTGCCTCACCCGCTCGACCAGCTCGAAGGCTTCCTTGCCCTCCTGCTCGCGGATCACGTCCCCGAGGATCCGGCCGAGCAGCCGGATGTCATCCATCAGGGGCCGGTTCTTGGCCAGCGCGTCGTCTTCGAGGGTCGGGGCGGCGGGGCGGGAAAGAGCGGCGCGGGGCATGGCGAGGTGAAACCGAGTTACAGCATCGAGGCATACTCTAGCAGACGCGGTTGCCTTGAAGGTACCCGCGCGGCATGCCTGTCACATCGCAAAGTTCGACCGGCCTTCCGTCAGCCTTCAGTCCAGCCTTCAGTCCCCATGCTTGTCTGCCTCGGACGTGAAGGCATCGGCATAGAACTCTTCGTCCGGCAGTCCGCATTTGGCGACGAGGTCGCGGTGCGCCGACTCGACCATGATCGGCGCGCCGCAGGCATAGACCTGATGGCCGGAGAGGTCGGGCAGGTCGGCCATCACCGCGTGATGGACAAAGCCCGTGCGTCCGGTCCATTGGTCTTCGGGCTTGGCCTCGCTCAACACCGGCACGTACGTGAAGTTCGGCATCTCCCGAGCCATCTGCTCGGCCCAGTCGTGGAGATACAGGTCTGTCTTGCTGCGGCAACCCCAGTAAAGCAGGGCAGGGCGCAGGATGTTCTTGAAGCGCAGGTGCTCGATGATCGCCTTGATCGGCGCGAGTCCCGTCCCGCTGGCCAGAAGCACCATCGGTCGGGTGGAGTCCTCGCGCAGGAAGAAGCTGCCGAAAGGTCCTTCCATGCGAAGGATCTCCTTCTCCTTCATCGGTCCGAATACATGGTCCGTGAACTTGCCCCCCGGCATGTGTCGGACATGGAGTTCGATGCCGGGCGATTCGTTTTGCGTGTGGGGCGCGTTGGCCATCGAGTAGCTGCGGCGGGCGCCGTCGCGCAGAATGAATTCGACATACTGTCCTGCGTGGTACTGAAGCACGACGTTGGCAGGAAGCTGCAGCCTGATGATCGTCACATCGGGTGCGGGCCTGTTGATGCTGCTGACGCGGCACGGCATCTTCTGCACCGGGAACTCGCCCGCGCCCGGAACCGTGCGCGCCTCGATGACGCAATCCGTCTGCGGGGCGGCGCAGCAGGTGAGGATGAGGCCGGACTCTTCCTCCTGCAGCGACAGTGCCTTCTGCTGGTGCGCGCCGTGGATCACGCGGCCCTCCAGGAGTTTGCTCTTGCAGCTGCCGCATGCACCGTCCTTGCAGCCATAGGGCAGGCCGATACCGCCGCGGATGGCGGCCGCAAGGATGGGCTCGTCGCGCTGGACTTCGAAGGTGCGGCCCGAGGGCTGAACGGTGACAGTGAAGCTCATATCGTGGATTCGTAAACTCGCCTGCAATTTTGCCCGCAACGTGATACCCGCCATCCCATGATTCATCGTCCGCAGCGTTTCCGTCGTGCCCGATTGTTGATCGTCGGCTGCGGCGACGTCGGCCTGCGGGTCGTTCGTCGATTGGCGGCTCGCGTTCATGTGCTTGCGACGACGTCCGGCGGCCCGGAGCGGGTTGCGACCTTGCGGGCTGCGGGAATCACGCCATTGCGCGCTGACCTCGACGTCATTGCTTCGCTTGGGCGTTTGGGCGCGTTGGCCGGCATGGTGCTGCACCTTGCGCCGCCGCCCGGGCAAGGTGACCGGGACACTCGGACCATGCATCTGCTGCGCGCGCTTGCCCGAGGCGGCTGCGTCCGCCGATTGGTTTACGGAAGCACGACGGGTGTCTACGGCGATGCCGGCGGCGCCTGGATCGACGAAACCGCGCCCCTTCGGCCCGCCACCGATCGCGCAATGCGGCGGGCAGATGCCGAAGCAAGGGTACGCTGGTTCGGCCGTGCCTTCGGCGTGCGCGTGAGTGTGCTGCGCATTCCCGGTATCTATGCCGCCGATCGTCCAGGCGGCGATCCGGTCGAGCGCGTTCGGCAGGGTGCGCCGGTGCTGCTGCCGCACGATGATGTCTACACCAATCACATCCATGCCGACGATCTCGCCCGGGTGTGCATCGCCGCGCTCACCCGGGGTGCGCCACAGCGGGCCTACAACGCGAGCGACGACACCGAGTTGAAGATGGGCGACTACTTCGACTTGGTCGCCGACGCTGCCGGCTTGCCTCGTCCGCCCCGGATCTCACGAGCGCAAGCCCACGCGGAGCTGTCGCCTGTGCGCCTGAGCTTCATGAGCGAATCGCGCCGCCTGCGAAACACAAGAATGAAGAGAGAGCTCCGAATGCGGCTCATCCACCCGACAACCCGGCACGCGCTCCTCGACAGGCCGCAGGCCGTCACGTCGCTCATGCTGGAACCCCCTCCCGGAGGCGGCCCGGATTTCTGCCGCCCAGGCTCCTAAATCCCCTGCGCGTGGCGGAAAGTCTTGTTGCGGTCGATCGTGTGCATCCTCACCTGCCTCGGCTCCTCGCCCCGGCGAATCTCCAGCGTCACGTCGCGTTCAGGTTGGCCGTGCCACAGGGCCTTCCAGAGCGCCGATAGGTCGCCCACATCGTTGCCGTCCAGCCGCAGGATTTGATCGCCCGGCCTCAGGCCTGCCTCCTGCGCGGGGCTGTCGTCGCTCACCCTCACCACCCGTACGGCGCCACCGTGCTCGACGCAACTGACACCCATCCACGCACGCCGGCTCTCAGCCGACATCCCCGCGGCCCGCAGTTCGTTCAAGATGGGCTTGAGCAGGTCGATGGGGACGAACATGTTGCCGGGCAGGCGGGGCGCGTCCGGTCCCAGGGCGTCGGTAACGAGAAGGGACCCGATGCCCAGCAATTCGCCGCGTGCGTTGAAAAGCGCGGCCCCGCTCTGGTCGGTGCGAGCGGGGGCGGTGAACAAAGCGCCGTCGATGTGGTACTCCCAGTACCCGGAGAAGGGACGTTGAGAAACCATGCGCGCCAGACTGATGCCGCCATCTTCTCCGCCGGTGACGACCATCAGCGGCTCGTCGCCTTGCACCGACGCGGCGCTGCCCAGCGGGACGGGCTCCAGGTGCGTCGGCGCCAGCGACTGCACCAGGCCGAACCCGGTGGCCTGGTCATAGGCAACGACGCGGGCCGGGAGCGTGCGGCCGTCGTCAAGCAGCAATTGCACCTGCTCAGCCTCCACCACGAGATAACCGATGGTGAGCACGAGATCGTCGCCGCCAATGACGACACCCGATCCCTGTCTCACCCGGCCCAGCGTGTCTTTCGAGCGCGCGTCATCGACCGCCATCACGCGAACGCCGACAACAGCATCGCTGGCCCGGCCGAGCGCCTTCGCCTGTGCTTGCTCCACGGACGCGCTTGCGGGCCGGTCCGCCGCCGCCGCCACGGTACAGAAGCCGATCAAAGCGATGATCGCGACCGCGCAACGCATCCAGCGCCGGGCGGGATGAACGGAGGGGCGAGGACGGGAGCGCATGGCAGTCGGCCTTTCAAGCGGAGTGCAGCACCTGACTCCACATGATCAGCACGATGCGTACCTGTACGGCCCCTTGAGGATTCGCGCAATGCGCCGCGCAAGAAAGCCGGATTCCCGGCCCGAAGCTCGCCGGCTACGACACGCGACGCGGGCCGCGCCGGCGGAACGGCGGCTTGCCGCGCCAGTATTGGATCATCAGCCAGCCGCCGAGCATGCCGCCCAGGTGCGCAAAGTGCGCGATGCCGCCGCCCGCATGCGGCGCGGACTGGAAGCCGAGCAGCAGTTCCAGGCCGCCGAACACCATGACGAATGTCTTGGCCTTCATCGGGATCGGCGGGAACAGCGGCATGATCGTACGGTTCGGGAACAGCATGCCGAAGGCCAGCAGCAACCCGAACAGCGCACCGGAGGCGCCGATCGTGGGCGCGAACGACCCCACGAGGGCGCTGAAGATCAGTTGCACTGCCGCGGCCGCGAGCACACTGGCCAGGAGGAAGTGGATGTAGCGCTTCTGGCCCCACAGGCGCTCAAGCTCCGTGCCGAACATCCAGAGGCCGAACATGTTGAAGAACAGGTGCAGCGGATCTCCATGCAGGAAGGCATAGGTGAGCACCTGCCAGGGCCAGAAGTAGCCCGAGGCGACCGGCCACAGCGCCAGCAGGCCGTCGATGGGCACCAGCAGCCGCACGCAGAAAACTGCAGTGCAGGCGAGCATCAGGAATTTGGTGATGGGGGGCAACGGCGGCATGAAGCGAGCGATTCTGCCATTGGATGGCGCGGTTCCCCCCTGGCGCCTGCACGGCCGGCGTGACGTGTTGGCGGGCGATACGCCCGCGGAAGTCGCTGCGCACCTTGCCCTCGGGCAGCTCAAGGCCCACGTGCAGAAATCCCCGGCGCCAGCCGCTCCAGACGCTCAACAGGATCATGACCCCCAGCAAGGCATCGATCGGGTTCAACCATCGGCGCGCGAGGAACGAGTCCGCACGGCGCTGCAGAAGATCACCACGAGCGTTCATGGTGATGCTCGATATTGCGTGAAGACGGGGGCGACTTACAAGACGCGGTTGAACCAGAGCACCGAGAGCCCGGCACCCAGCAGCATCAGCACGGCCCCGATGCCGGCGAACATCGCCGTCACCTCGGTCTCGCGCGTCTCCAGTCCGAGCTTGGAATGCAGGTCCTGGTAGATCTTCTGCAGGTCCTTCGCGGTG
Source organism: Burkholderiaceae bacterium (assembly GCA_035719405.1). GTDB lineage: Bacteria > Pseudomonadota > Gammaproteobacteria > Burkholderiales > Burkholderiaceae_C > CAMLIZ01. The sequence continues at coordinate 2,152 of DASTGE010000355.1, read as the reverse complement.
CCGGCGTAGAAGTACTGTGCGCCTGTGAGGTTGGCGATGGTCCGCAGCGACTCCTCGTCCAGCCGCACCCGCATCGACCAGCCTTCGGCGATCAGCGTGTCGCCGTTCTCGGTGCCGATGCCCACCGTATACACCCGCACGCCGCGCTCTGCAGCCATGCGTGCGGACTCAATGGGATTGGGCCCCGTGGTGGTCTGGCCATCGGTCAGCAGCACGATCGCGGCCGAGGTGTACGAGCCGGGTTCAACCGGCTTGGGCTGCTGCTTGCCGTTGGACGGCCGCTTGTTCATGTCGTCGAGCGACTGGCCTTCGCGCGGGTCGCCGGTGGCCACGCGTGGATTCGAGCCGCGCAGGTCGAACTCGATGTCCGGGAAGATAGCCTGCAGCGACACGAGAATGCCGCTGCCCACGGCGGTGGCACGCTGGAACTTGAAGCGGTCGATGGCGGCGAACAGATCATCCTTGTTGTACGTGGGCGGCTGCACGAGAGCGGCAGTGCCCGCGAAGGTGACGATGCCGATCCGGGTCGACGCGGGTTGCATCTTGATGAACTCGCGCGCTGCGGCCTGTGCGGCTTCCATGCGCGAAGGCTGCACATCCGTGGCGCGCATGCTGCCCGACACATCCATCGCCAGCACGATCATCTTCTGGTTCGATGGGGTCGTGATGCGCATCTGTGGGCGCGCGAGCGCGTACAAAAGCGAGGCCAGGGCGAGCAGCATCAGCGCGGCCGGCAGATGGCGCCGCCATCGGGAGCGCTGCCCCATGGCCGCGCGCACCATCGACAGTCCCGAGTAGCGCAGGGCCATCTGGCGTCGGCGCTTGAGCAGCCACACATACAGCAGCACGCACAAGGGCACGAGCAGCATCAGCCAGAGCATCTCGGGCCATTCGTAATTGATGCCGCCGGGCAGTGTCGTGTTCATGGTCGGCACTCGCTGTCAGGAAACTTCATGTTCATGCCACCGCCATGGGGGCCGCTGCGGCAGCAGAGGTCGCGCCCGCGGCGAGCCGGGCGCGCATGCGGCGCAGTTCGATGAACCGGCGCAGCACATCGATCACGGGATCTTCAGTGCCCAGTTCGAGAACGTCGACCTGGGCATCGTTGAAAGCCACCGCGAGGGCCGATTCGCGTTCGGCGATCGTGGCCTCGAAGCGGCGACGGAAGGCACGCTCGCCAAGGTCGACCCACTCGCGCTCGCCGGTCTCCGGGTCTTCCAGCGTCACGATGCCCAAGTCGGGCAGCTCGCGCTCCAGCGGATCGACCAGCCGCACGGCCAGCACGTCGTGACGCTGCGCGAGCCGGCCCAGGGGCACCACCCATCCGGGCGTGCTGATGAAGTCCGACACGACGAAGACCATCGAGCGGCGCCTGAGTTGCCCGGCGGCGCGCTTCAGCAGCACCCCCAGGTCGGTGGTCGAGCCGTGCAGGGCCCGGGCGTTCTGCATCCGCTGCACCAGCTCCAGCACGTGGGGCCGCCCGCTGCCAGGAGGCAGTGCAATGTCGGCTTGTGTTCCGTAGAGGACGGCGCCCACTCGATTGCCCCGCCGCGAGAGCCAGCGCGCCATCACGGCCACGAACTCGATCAGCACATCACGCTTGCGGACGTCGCGAGCGCCGAAGTCGATCGAGCCACTGAGGTCAAGCAGGAACCAGGCGGTGATGTCCCGATCTTCGCGGTACTGGCGCACATGTGGTTCCTGCAACCGTGCGGTCACGTTCCAGTCGATGTGCCGCACGTCGTCGTGCGGCTGGTATTCGCGCAGATCAGCGAAGTCCATGCCCCGCCCGCGGAAGACGGTAGGGTGGTCGCCCTCGATCTGCCCGGCCAGCCTGCGCAGCACCTTCCATTCCAGGCGGGCGAGCAGCCGCTCGGCCGATCCCGGGGCGGCACTTGGGGCGTCGTCGGGACGCTCAGGCGGCGGAAGACGCTTCGGCATGGGTCTGCAGCGGCTGATCGGGCACCGGCACGGCCTGCTGGATGCGTTGCAGCAGGTCGTCGGCCGTCAGGCCCTCGGCCAACGCCTCATAAGACAGCATCAAGCGGTGCCGGAAGACATCACCCACGAGATCGGTCATGTCGGGCACGAGCACATAGGAGCGGCCGCGCAGCAGCGCGAGGGCGCGTGCGGCTTCCACCAGGCAGATCGG
>DASTGE010000354.1:0-8866 GCA_035719405.1 Burkholderiaceae bacterium | reverse complement strand
TCCAGCGCCTGGATCGCGGGCCCGTAGACCGCGGCGTCGCTGGCGTAGATCAGGCCCGGCCGCAGCGCCTGCACGATGGCGCGGCTCTTCGTGAAGTCGCGCGTCAGCCGGCAGTAGGCGCTGGAGACGGTGCACACCGGGCGGCCGATGTGCATGGCTGCGAGCATCAGCAGCGCGTGGTCGACGGAGTTGTCCGACAGCACGACCACCGGCCGGCCCAGAGCGAGGTTCAGGCCGATCAGACTTTGCGCGATCGAGCCGATGGTCCGGCGCAATTCACGCCAGGTGAGCCGGCGCCAGCTGCCGTCGTCGTTGCGCTCGGCCAGTGCCACAACATCGGGCGTCGCGACCGCCCAGCGCTCGATCCACTCGCCGACACATCGGGCGTAGGGCTTCAACGGTTGCGGCGAGCGGAGAACGAAGCTTCCATCGTCGAACCCCACCCTGACGGTACGCTGCGGCGCCAGCCAGGGCGTGGCACCCGACCCATCTGTACTGCCCATCGCGTCTCCTGTGCCGTACACATGCGAATGTGTATGGGCTTGCATCGTAACGGCACGGGTTCATTGCGCCCATCAGGGTTTACGCACCGGACCATACAGACCCGTATGGGCAATACTTACCCGCGTGACATCAGCCGGCGCCACCGCTTCACGCTCTCGTCGCGCATCGCATGAGGGGGCGAAAGGCTCCTTGACGCCCGAGCGCTGGGTGGATGCTGCCACGGGGCTGCTTGTCGACAAGGGTATTGATTCGGTCAGTGTCGATGTGCTCGCGCGGATGCTTGGAGTGACCCGGGGCAGCTTCTACTGGCACTTCAAGGACCGTGACGACCTTCTGCGAAACGTGTTGCAGGCGTGGCGCGAAGCGGCGACCGACCAGTTGACCGGGCGGTTCGAGCACAACGAGTCAGATCCGCGAACGCTCGTGAAGGAGCTGCTGTCGCTGCCGTTTCGCGGACGCTCGGCGCAACGCGCGGCACGCATCGAACTGGCCATTCGTGGCTGGGCGCGACGCGATCCGGTGGCCAGGCAGGCCGTGGACGACGCAGACGCCCGGCGCCTGTCCTACATCGCTCAGGTGTTCTCGTCGCTTGGCTTCCCGATCGCCGAGGCGCGCGCCCGCGCCTTCATGCTGTACGCCTACGAGCTGGCCGAATCGCTGCTGTCCGGGCAAGGCAGCGCCGTGCAGAAAAGCGAGCGCAGGGTGTTCGTGGAGGGCCTGCTGCTCACACCGCTTTCGCACAACCGGCTGCGGCTTCATTCGGCTTCGGCCCCCGGGAGAGGTCCGGGGTGAGCAGGCACTGGGAAGAGCGCCTTGCTCGATGGCCCTGCCAGCGCAAGCGATACGGCCATCTGCCCCGATCGGGCTTTACCACTATCGCCGCCCGCGACGCTTTGCCGCGTAATGGCGAACATGAGTCCAGTCGCCCTGCTGAAGGCCCGGAAGATTCAGAGCCGGGAGCAGCTAGAACTTCGGAATACGCAGTGTCTTGCTGATCATCAGGCTGCCCGACAACACGAACAGCAGCACCAGCGGGTGCAGCGTCCACGGACCCACTTCCCACGTTCCACCGTACAGTGCGTCTCCCACACGGCCCTGCCATGCCGCAAATGCGAGGATGGCAGTGAGCAGCACGCTCGTCGGAATCGGCGTCCCCTCGAAGTATTTCACTTTGCCCGCGCCCGCCGAGAGCTGCTCGGCGGTGACATTGAAGCGAGCCAGACGGCTCACTCCACAGCAGACGAAATACACGAGCGCAATCGCGTCCCAGCCACCCTGCAAGCCGGCAGCGAAGCCCAGTGTGGCGGGACCGACTCCGAACGAGACAACGTCAGCCAGCGAGTCGAGTTCACGACCGAGCGGCGACGCGCGGCGCTGCCAGCGCGCAACGCGGCCGTCGAGGACGTCGAACACGAACGCAGCCGGCGCCATCGCGGCCGCGAGCAGGAAGTGGTGCAGTTCGCCGGAATTGATGGCCAGCATCGCGAACAGCACCGAGGCCATGCCGCATGCGGCATTGGCAAGGGTGAAGAAGTCCGCGAGCTGGAATTCGCGGAGCATCGAAAAGTGTCGGGGGCGGGCGCTGGTATGTTCCATGGCGTAAGCACAGGCATGGGCCTCGTCGCGAAGCGGGCAAGTGCCGTGCCACATGCCCTTGATATTGCCGTTCGGGAATGTACCCGAGTCGAGGCGCCGCTCGCGCCCGGCGGAGATTCGCTTGCATGGCTCTGCAGCGTTGCGAACGGGAGGACTCGTTCAGCCTCGCGTTCGTCCATGCGACCATGAACGCCACCACCTTCCTCATCCAATGCTTGAACAGCGTGCAGTACGGCCTGCTGCTGTTCCTCGTCGCCTCGGGGTTGACGCTGATCTTCGGGATCATGGGCGTGATCAACCTGGCTCACGGCAGCTTCTACATGATCGGCGCCTACATGGCCTATGCGCTCGCGCCGCTGGTCGGAGGGGGCTTTGTCGTCACGCTCCTGGCGGGGGTCGTGCTCGCGGTGCTCCTTGGGTACGTGCTCGAATGGCTGTTCTTCAGCTACCTTTATGAGCGCGAGCACCTGCAGCAGGTGCTCATGACCTACGGGCTGATCCTGGTATTCGAGGAATTGCGAAGCATTCTCTTTGGAGATGACGTGCATGGCGTTTCCGTACCGGCGTGGCTTGCCGGAAGCGTTCCGCTTTCCGACGTGATGAGCTATCCGGTCTACCGCCTGTTCGTGTCGGCCGTATGCCTGCTGGTCCCACTGGGGATGTGGGCAGTGATCACGCGCACCAGGCTCGGCATGCGCATACGGGCCGGTGCGAGCAACCGCGAGATGGTGCAGGCCCTGGGCGTTCCGATCAGCCTGCTGTATCGGGTCGTGTTCGCCTTCGGCGTCGCGCTCGCGGCGCTGGCCGGCATGGTCGCCGCGCCGGTCAGCTCGGTCTACCCGGGCATGGGTTCGCAGGTGCTCATCATCTGCTTCGTCGTCGTCGTGATCGGAGGCATCGGATCGATACGCGGCGCGTTCATTGCCGCGCTGCTGGTCGGATTCGTCGACACCTTCGGCAAAGTGCTGTTCCCGACGGTGGCCGGAATGCTCGTCTACCTGTTGATGGCCTTGATGCTGCTTTGGAAGCCGGAAGGCCTGTTCAAGAGCGCATGAACCACTACCTCGATCGAACCGGCATCCCGGCCCGCGAGGCTGCACTGGCGCGAACGCGTACCGTCCAGCCCGCGTTGCTCGACCGCCCCACCCTGCTTCGGCTGCTGCCGGTGGCGCTCGGGTTCGCGCTGCTCGCGTTGTTCCCGCTGTTCGGCTCGTCGTTTTACGTACAGCTGGCGATGAAGATCATGATCTTCGCGATCTTCGCGCTCAGCCTGGAATTGCTGGTCGGGCAGACGGGCCTGGTGTGCTTCGGGCACGCCGCCTTCTTCGGCATCGCCGCCTACACAGTCGCCCTCATGACGCCAAAGGACAGTGGCGCCTCGCTGTGGCTCGCACTGCCGGCATCGCTGCTCGCAGCGTCGGCCTACGCCCTGGCCGTCGGGGCGCTGTCGCTGCGCACACGCGGCATCTACTTCATCATGATCACGCTGGCCTTCGCGCAGATGGCCTACTTCGTGTTCCATGACACCCCTGTCGGCGGGGGCAGCGATGGCATCTATCTGTACTTTCCGCCGGAAGCGCGCATCGGTCCGTGGAAGCCCTTCGACCTGGGCCGCGGATTGACCTTGTACTACTTCGTCTGGTGTGCGCTCATCCTGGTGTTCGGGCTGCTGGCCGTGATGCTGCGCAGTCGCTTCGGGCGGGCACTGGCAGGCATCAAGGCAAATGAGCAGCGCATGCGGGCGACGGGCTTCGAGACCTATCGCTACAAGCTCGGCGCCTTCGTGCTCGCGGCGGCGCTTGCCGGCCTCGCGGGCTTTCTTTATGCGTTGAAGGACGGCGTGGTCAATCCCGAGATCCTCTCGTGGCACTTCAGCGGCGCGGTGCTGCTGATGATCATCCTCGGGGGACTCGGGCATCTGAGAGGCGCGATGCTGGGCGCCGTCGTGCTCACCTTGCTGGAAGAACTGTTCCAGTCGCAGGCGGTGTTCGGTGCCTTTGCAAAGCATTGGCAGCTCATGCTCGGCCTCACGATCATCGCGTGCGTCGCGGTGATGCCTCACGGACTCATCGGGCTGGGAGGAAGGAAGCGGTGATGTGGTGGCCTGACGGATGAGACGCTATCCCTGCTTCAGCATCATCAATCGCGACAGCCGCTGCCGGAATCCGGACAGGCTCTTCAGCACGACCGCGGCAAGGGAACTGTTTTCAGGTTCCGACGAGGGAGCGACCGTATGGCGCTTCACCAGGTCGGGCCGGCAGCGGTAGCGCATGTGCTGCTTCATCGCCGCCGCCACGACCGTCTGGAAGGCGCCGGCGCGAATCGGCTTGGTTGCAACGCGATAGACCTGCGCCTCGTTGATCAGCTTGACCACGGCGTCGGCATCGGCCAGGCGTGTGATCATCACCGTGGTGATCGCAGGATAGTGACGCTTGAGGATGCTCAGGAGCTGGCGCGTGTCCTGACCGCCGATATGAGACTCGGTGACGATGACGCCCACGTCCCGTGTCTCCAGGATCTTCAGCGCCTCCGATATCGCCCGAGCGCGATGCACCGGGTAATCGGAACCTGCGCTGCGCGCCATGGTTTCGAGATCGTCGGGGTTGTCGTCCAGCAGCAGCAGTTCCGGCACGTCCGCAGCGCCTGCCGGCGTCATGCTGTCGACGTCGGCGGCCTTGGTCGCCACCGCGCCGGTGGACCGTGCAATGTCGGCCGCCTCGCCCACAATGCGCTTGATGTCCTCGTGATCCCAGGGCTTGTTGATAAAGCGAAACACCTCGCCCTCATTGACCGAGCCCAGGATTGCAGCCAGGTCGGAGTAGCCGGTGAGCAGGATGCGCATCGTGGCAGGCGAACGCTTTCGAATCTCGGCCAGCAGCTCGATGCCCGTCATCTCGGGCATGCGCTGGTCACTCACGACGACGTCGATGGGCTGCCTGGAAATGATCTGCAGGGCCTCACGGCCCGAGCTGGCGGTCGTTACCGCGTACTCGCTGCGGAAGATCATCCGCAAGAGCTTGGTGACGCGTTCCTCGTCATCCACAAACAGCAGGCTTGCTTTCTGCGGCATCATGGTTCCTGTCTGTCGTCAAATGCGCCGATGGGTCAGGCCGCCTCGAGCAGTTCCTCTTGCGAGCCCGATTCTTCTGATGCCTGCGATGGCGGGGTCGCGCCGATGGGCAGCAGGATGCTGAATACCGTGCCCGCTCCGACCTCCGTGTCCACGAGGATTCTTCCCCCGTGCTCCTTGATGATCTTGTACGAGATCGACAGACCCATTCCCGTCCCCTGCCCAACCGGCTTCGTGGTGAAGAACGGATCGAAGATCTTGGAGACGACGTCCTTCGGGATGCCGCTTCCGTTGTCCTGGATCTCCACCCGTACCGTGCGGTCGTCCTGCATCGTGGTGCGCAGGGTGATGATGTTGGGCTCTGCCCGCTGCGGCATCGCTTGAATGGCGTTGGAGATGATGTTGAGGAACACCTGGTTGATCTGCGAGGGCGAGCCGGTGATGTGGACCACCTTCCCGTACTCCTTGCGGACCTCCACCTTGCCTTTGAGCATGTGTCGCGCGAGCAAAAGCGTGCTGTCCAGCCCGGCCTCTACCGAGAACTCGTCCACCTTGGCGCGGTCGAGGCGGCTGAAGTTCTTCAGGTTCTGCACGATCTCCGAGATCTGTTCGATGCCGTGGATGCCGTCTTCGACCAGTGCCGCCATTTCGTCGAGCACGTTGTTTTCCACGAGTTCGCGCGCGTTGTTCTCCACATCCCGCAGCTGGGAATTGAGCGCGGCGTGGTCGCGCTGCGGCTCGCGCATCTGCCGCGTGAACTGATAGCTCAGCGATGCAAGCCGTTGCATGGGTGGCAATTGCTCGGCCAGGACACTGAAGGTTCCCTTCACGTAAGCCAGGGGCGTGTTGATCTCGTGCGCGATACCCGCAACCATCTGCCCCAACGCCGACATCTTCTCCGCCTGCACCAGGTGCAATTGCGATTCCTTCAGGTCCTTGTTGGCGCGCTTCAACGCGGCGTTCGTGCGCCTCAGCAGCTGCCACGAAGTGAGCAGGCGCCACGCTGCGAAGGCCAGAAACAGCAGGAGGAAGCCGGCGTACACAAGGAGAATTTCCCGCCATGTCTGCTGCTGGACCAGCAGCCGGTCATGCTCCGCGGCGTTCGCGTCGGCGAGCTCGTCCGTGTTTTTGGCGGTGGGAATCGCAGCGAGTTCGGCGAGTAGCGAACTGAGTTTTTCCTGCTCGCGAAGCAGCGTGGTCACGTGTGCGAACAGCGTGGCCGCACGCTCCCGCACAATGGGCGGCGCATCGAGCGTCACCTGACTGATGGCGCGCGTGGCGCGGTTGATGCGCTCGCGCAGCGGCTGCTCCGGCGTGATCGAATGCGACATCGTATCAACGAGCAGCCGGTTCAGCTCCTGCTCCAGCTGCAGCCTGGACGCCGTATTCATCTCGCTCGCTGCGGAGGCTTCGATCAGGTCGTTGGCTGCCAGCGGCAGGAAGCGAGCCGAGTTGCGCTGGATCGCGTTCTCCGACTTGAACCTTTCGATCGCCGCGATCTTTTGGTCCATGGCCGTCTTGTAGACATCGAGCAGCCTGATCATGGTCTCTTGGCTGTCCTCGCGATCACTCCAGAACGTGCGGGTCTTGCCGCGCAGCGCCTCCTCCAACGATGCGATGAGCGGCAGCTGCCTGGCGACACTGTCGTAGTTGGATGCGAGGCCCGTCCTTGCGTGCAGCACCTCGACGTTCCACTCGGCGTCGGCCTGTTTCAGGCGTCGCAAGGTGCCGACGATCTCGTTGTACCCGTCGAGGTCGATGGCCCGCGTCTTGTAGATCAGCAGGCCGAGCACGCCGATCAACGCAGCGACCAGCAACGGATAGATGAGCCGGACCGAAGGAAGCTTCATCCGAACATTCCCCATTTCACGGACGGCGTTCGGCAACGCGATCGGGCAGCACGAGAGGCTTGCCCTTGTACTCGCCTGTCAGCGTGTACAGGAACTTCACGATCAGGTCCTTGTCCTCCTTTGACGCGGTCCTGCCCAACTGGTACTTGAACATCACGTCCACTGCATCCGACAGTGTGGCTGCCGAGCCGTCGTGGAAGTACGGCGCGGTCAACGCGATATTGCGCAAACTCGGAACCTTGAACACATGCCTGTCACCGTCGACCTTGGTCACGTTGTAGCGGCCCAGGTCGGCGTCGGTGGGGTTGCCGCGATCCTTGAAGTAGTCGCCCATCACCCCGAATGTCTGGTACATGTTCCCGCCGACGTTGACGCCTTGGTGGCAGGCGACGCATCCGTAGGCCTTGAACAGCTGGTACCCGCGCAGTTCGTCTTGCGAAAGCGCGGTCTTGTCGCCGTTCAGGTGCTTGTCGAGCCTGGAGTTGGGTGTGGTCAGCGAGCGCTCGAAGGTGGCAATGGCGTCCTGGATGTTCTTTGGCTTCAGCCCATCGCGGTAAATGGCCTTGAACTGCCCGACGACGGCCGTATCCTTTGACAACTTGCCGATGACCTCGGCCCAGTTGCTGCCCATCTCCTTCGGGTTGTGCACGGGCCCGGCGGCCTGTTCCTCCAGAGTGGCGGCACGGCCGTCCCAAAACTGTCGGAAGTTGAGCGAACTGTTGAACACCGTGGGCGCGTTGATCGGGCCCTTGGCGCCGCCGATGCCCACCGAGCTGGTCAGCCCATCGACACCGCCCCGTTGAAGATCGTGGCAACTCGCGCAGGACAGCGAGTTGTCCCTGGACAGCCGCTTGTCATGGAATAGTTGCTCCCCGAGAACAACCTTTCTGGAGTCGAGATGGCCTTGGGAAGGAATTGGCTTGATCGGCTCCTCGCCTTGCGCCGCCATGGTGACTGCGGGGCCCGACATGGCCAGGAAAAGCAAGCAGGAAAAACGCAACATTGATATTCCCTCTTTCCCTTCAAAGAAGGTAGCGCGACCGCCTATTCGTTGGCATCTCCCGCATTCGGTCTTCGCTTTACTCATTTTCATTGACGGCGCGCAAGTGCGGCGCACGAACTCATGTGCGAGCAGCGCCTCTTTTCACGCCATCCCGCGGCGCGTTGCAGCGGCGAGACTTTGTGCCGGCCGGCAGCGAAAAGGCAGCCGGTCATTCGCAATCATTTGAAGCTGGGCAATGAGCCGGGAAACGGCGCTTCAAAAAAAAGCGCCGGCGAAATTCACATTCGCCGGCGCATCCGCAAACCTTACGCGATCAACCAGGGTCCGCCAGCAACACAGCCAATACCGCTTTGCAGTGGAAACACTGCCACCCTGGAAAGAAGGCGCTGGATCTCGTCTTAGATCGAATCGTCGACATCGGCCGCCAAGGCGATGTCGTCCGACATGTCGACCTCGCGGTCGAACTCCCCGGTCTGGCCTTCACCCTTGGGAATCAGTGGGCGGTCCAGCGGGCGGCAAATATGACGTTTCAGCGGCACGCGCTCGAGGCGTTCGACGGCCTGCATGACCGCATCGGGGTCGAGCATGAGTGCAAACGGGTTTGCAACGGGATGGGTGATGGCCATGGTGCTTCTCCAATCGACGCGGAAATTGCGTCCGGGTGAGAACACTTTAGGCGCCCGCTGCTTGCGCTCGTAGTCGGTTGGATCCCAAAGGACTTGTCGGAAGAAATCCGACAAAAGGGCGATCAGCGAACATCGTCAGCGAGCCGCTGAACCAGGGCCGCGCGCCGTGCGGCGCGGGCAAAATCGGCCGCGGCCAAGCCGAGATCGTTGTGCAAGG
>DASTGE010000353.1:0-2539 GCA_035719405.1 Burkholderiaceae bacterium | reverse complement strand
GCTGGTGGCGATCCATGCTGCGAGGATGCACGGCGATGAGTTGCTCGCCGTCGTAGATGCACACGCGCTCGGCATAGGCCTTGAGCGTCAGGTGCTGGCCGGCATAGCGCGACGGCACCGTGTAGTGGTTGCTGTCCAGCGCAACCCGAAACTGCTTGGTGGCGCTGACCGTGCACACGCGTGCGAGATCGAATCCGGCGGGGTTCAGGGGCAACAGATGAGCACGTTCGTCCTCGAAGCGATCGATGGGGCGCTGGTGCGTCGCGGATCTGACAGAAGGTCTCATAGTCCACCACGGCGGCGGCTCTCCATTTGTTGGAGCAACAGGGCCAGACTCACTGGGCCGGCGTTGTCGTGTACGGCCGGCGCTGGCGCGCTCGCTGTCGTGCGCGCCGCGGCCGTGGTCCCGGGAAGCGCCAGCACCTGGTACAGCGGTGCCCGGTGGGCGATGAGATCAAGATCAATCAGTTGCCGGCGCGCAGCGTCGGGTTCGCCGATGCTCAGGTGCAGCCGCTGCGTGATCGTGGCCTCGCCGTAGTAGCTCAGGCCCTGCGCATCGGCCACTGTGACCAGGAACAGGTACAGCGCCGCTGAGCGCGAGTCGCAGCGTGTCCTTCCTGCAAATCGGCATGAATTCGTCGGCCATTGGTGGCAGAAGGCCGCGATGACGTAATGAACGGTTTCTGAGCTTACGTTCCGTTCGCATTGCCGCTACCGTGCGGCGCCATGCAAGAGCAACGCCTCAGCCATCGACACCGCGTCATCACCGACGACGACCTCGTTTTCATACGCCGCCTGATTGCCCAGCATCCGGGCAGCAGCCGGCGCGATCTGTCGAAAAAACTGTGCCATGCGTGGAATTGGGTTCAACCCAACGGCGCACTGCGAGACATGGTGTGTCGCTCGATGATGCTCAAGCTGCATCGCGACGGCCACATTGAGCTGCCGCCGGTGCGCCGTGTGACGCGCAATCCGCTGGCGCAGCGCGCTGAGGTGCGGCTGGTGGAGGTGGATCAAGCGCCGCTGAGCATGAGCCTGGCCGAACTCGGGCCTGTCGAGATGCGCCAGGTGCGTCGCACGAGCGAGGAGGCGCTGTTCAACAGTCTGCTGCAACAGCACCACTACCTCGCCTACACGCAGCCCGTGGGCGAGCACCTGAAGTACCTGATGACGGCCCGCGGCCGCCCTATCGCCTGCGCGGCGTGAAGTTCCGCGCCGCGGCACCTGGGCAGCCGCGACCGCTATATCGGCTGGAGCGCCGCGGCGCGATTAGCCAACGTGCGACTGCTGGCGTATAACACGCGCTTTCTGATCCTGCCGTGGGTGACGGTGCCGCATCTGGCGTCACACCTGCTCGGTCGCATGGCGCGCGTGTTGTCTACCGACTGGCAACGTGTATACGGGCATCCGATTTATTTCCTTGAGACCTTCGTCGATCCGCAGCGCTTTGCGGGCACGTGTTATCGCGCGGCCAACTAGATCCATCTGGGAGTGACTACGGGACGTGGCAAGGACGATTTGACGAGACGGCCCAACCGCCCGATTAAGAATGTACTGGGCTACCCGCTGGTCAAGGACTTCCGCCAGCGCCTGTCGCATCTGGGGACATGAAGTCGCCGCAGATCATCACGGCCACACGAAGCGAACTTGACGAGATATTGACGCTGACCAAGCCGCTGTTGCCGCAACGTCAATACGAGTTGCTCGAAGGCGTGCTTGGCGCGTACGAGTTCGTGATGCTCAAGTTGCAGGATGCGAAGACCTCGGTGGGACGCCTTCAGCGCATGCTGTTCGGGTCGTCCACTGAGTGCAAGCGCAACGTCATCAAAGATGTGACCGAGCCAAAGGTCATGCAACCCGACACCGCCGAGGAGGGGGCGCGCAGCATAGGTGCTGCAGACGCGATCGATGCCACTGATGCCGGCCCCGTCAATGCCCCTGACGCTGCCAAGCCAACCCCTGCGCCGAAGAAGAAGCGCAAAGGCCACGGCCGCAACGCCGCGCAAGCTTATCGCGGCGCCCCGGTGGTCGAGTGCGTGCATCCGGACATTCAAGCCGGCCAGCGCTGCCCGGAATGTGGCACGGGCCGCGTTTATGCATCGCCACCCAAGGTCGTCGTCAAGGTGGTGGGTCAGGCCCCGCTGGCAGCTACGGTGTACCGGCTGCAGCGCCTGAGATGTCGGCTGTGCGACGCGCTGTTCACCGCTCCCGCGCCTGCAGCCGCGGCCTCGGCAGGCAAGTGCGACGCGAGCAGCGCGAGCATGATCGCGGTGCTGCGATACGGCTACGGGATGCCCCTTCACAGGCTGCAGCAGCTGCAGGCGCAGTCTGCACGTACCGCTGCCCGACGCCACCCAGTGGGGCATCATCGCACCAGCGGCGCAAGCGCCGCGCTGTGTCTGGCTATTTCGGCGAATGTGACCGGCCATTTCGGCCAACGTGACCGTTGACGCGATGAGCATCGTCGAGGTCGCGTCCGGCATCGTGACCGCGGATTTCGGCGATCGTGACCGCCATGGTCAGTGGCGGTGTTGCGTGG
>DASTGE010000352.1:0-4649 GCA_035719405.1 Burkholderiaceae bacterium | reverse complement strand
ACCTTCGAGAATGTGCAGGCGGGAGAGCGCACCAGCCACTTGTTCCGTCTCGCCAACTTCCATGACGGCATCGTGGTCGGCACCGGGGATCTGAGCGAGCTTGCGCTTGGTTGGTGCACCTACGGCGTGGGCGACCACATGTCGCACTACAACGTCAATGCCAGTGTGCCCAAGACGCTCATCAAGCACCTCGTTCGGTGGGTGGCCGACACAGCGCAGGTGGGCGAGAAGGGCAGCCAGGTGCTGCGCGACATCCTCGCCACCGAGATCAGCCCCGAACTTGTGCCGGGCAAGGAGGGTGCGGAGCAGCCGGGGCAGAGCACGGAGAGCATCGTCGGCCCATATGAGCTGCAGGACTTTCACCTCTACCAGGTGCTCAGGCACGGCTTCGGGCCGGCGAAGGTCGCATTCCTGGCGTGGAGCGCATGGCACGACCGCGACGCGGGCCCGTGGCCGGAAGTCCCTGACATGCAGCGCAACCAGTATTCGCTGGCGGAGATCAAGCACTGGCTGGGCGTGTTCCTGTTCCGCTTCTTCCAGATCAGCCAGTTCAAGCGCAGCTGCGTGCCGAACTCGCCCAAGGTGGGCTCGGGCGGATCGCTTTCACCCCGGGGGGACTGGCGTGCGCCGAGCGACGCGAGCGCGCGCGTGTGGCTGGAGGCGCTGAAGCAGGTGCCGGAGGGGGAGTAGATTGATGGCTGGAGCAAACGGGTGTCCCCCTCAATTTGCGCCGCGCGGTTCTTTCGGCCTTCATATAAGCAGGGATCGGCGTAGAGTTGGGTTTTCGATGTCCCCGTGATGCAGCACAGGATGTCGATGTATTCGCCATAAGGAAGCTGCCGCAATTGCGCCTCTTCCCGGAAAGTGCGTCTTGCCCAAGCGCTCCTGAGAATCTCCCCCTTGAGTCTTCTCGGCTCCCCTGGCAATGGGTTTCCGACGGCCCGCTCCTCGCGCAGGATCTTTTCCTCAGCGCCAGTGACTGCAGCAGGGACCCTGACGCGCCGGGATGGGGCTGAGGCGGTTGGTGCTGCAGAGAATCCGGGCGCCACATCGATGCCGAACAGGCGCATGCGCTTGTGCCGTGGGCCTTCATCAGGCTGATGCGACTGATGCACTGGCGCGCCTGAGTCGGGTTGGAAGGCACAGGCGCGGCGTGGTCGCGCTAGCGATGGCAAGGCCCCTCGGGAACCATGTGTGACAATTGATGAAGAAGTTCGTACCGGCTGCAGCAGGGCGTCAGGGGCCGAAGGCCGTTGGCCGTACGAGTTGATCGTGATTGCGCCGGGCCTTCCTCTGCTTGCGTTTCCTGATGAAACGGAGGGCGGCCACCATGATTGGTGACTGGTTTCATTCAATCGTGTCTGTAGCGGGCTCTCTTCGCGCTGTAGAAAGTTCAGAACAGACCTGCGCTGCAATGCGCGAAGCCAGTGTTGCCGATCCGAACAATAAGCATCCTCCATCTGGGAGGTTGGTGCTGCAACGGAATCAAAGGTCAAGTTGACGTCATCATCTCGTGAGGCCGCGACATGGAAGACATGATGTTCAATGACCGCCGCGAAGCGGGCCGCGAGCTGGCAAGTCGGGTTGCGGCGCTGGGGCTCGAATCGCCTGTGGTGCTTGCGTTGCCTCGTGGTGGCGTGCCGGTGGCTGCGGAAGTCGCGCGTGCATTGAATGCACCATTGGATCTGTTGCTCGTGCGCAAGATCGGCGCGCCGTTCCAGCCTGAGTTGGCCGTGGCTGCGGTGGCCGACGGGCCGCAGCAGGAACTGGTCATCGACGAAGAAATTCTGGGTCTCACAGGCGCCACGCATGATTACGTCGAGCGCGAGGCCGAGGAGGAGCGTGCGGAGATCGCTCGCCGTCGCACTGCGTATCTGTGCGATCGTTCGCGTGTCCCGGTAAAGGGCCGGCCGGTCGTGCTGGTCGACGATGGGATCGCCACCGGTACCACGATGAAAGCGGCGCTGAAAGCGCTTCAACGCATGAAGCCCGCGCGCCTGGTGCTCGCCGTGCCGGTCGCCCCTTCAGACACGCTGCAGGCGTTGCGCCCCGAGGTCGACGACATCGTGTGCGTGATGGTCCCCCCTTTCTTCCGCGCGGTGGGTTGCCATTACGTCGACTTTCATCAAGTCGATGACGACGAGGTCATCGAAGCGCTCCGACAAGCCGGCGAACGCGCCGCCTGAGCCACTCGCGTGCTCAGGCCATCCGATACCATGCGACTGCGTCGTCGCGGATTTCCCGCACGGCCTCGTCGGCGCAGATGAGGTAGTTCAGGCACGCGATGCTCTCGCCTGTGGCCATGCCCAGCAGGTGAACGTCGGTCTCGCCGATCGGCCGGCCGAACAACGCGGCGAACACGTCGACCGCCCGCTTCGGTTCCTGGAGACTGCGGCGCAGACGGTCCAGCGCGATCTGCTGCCCTTTCTCCAGCATCTCGATGCGCGCGTGCAGGCCTCGGAAGCATTCATTGTGCGCCGGCAGGACGAGAACATCGTCCGGAACCTCGCGCCGCACCTTCGCCAGCGATGCGAGCCAATCGCACATCGGATTGGCCTCCGGCTCGATCGGGTAGACCGACACGTTCGACGAGATTCGGGGCAGCACCTGGTCTCCTGAAATGAAGACCTTGAGGTCTGGGCAGTACAGGCATGCGTGTTCGGGCGAATGCCCATTACCGACGATCACGCGCCATTCGTGGGCGCCAATCGTGAGCCGTTCGCCATCCTGCAAACGTCGATAGCTGTCGGGCATGATGTGGATGTGCTTGCCGAAATTGCCGAATCGCGCGCGATAGGTTTCTATTGCGGCCTCGCCCCAGCCCGCACGCCGGTAGAAGTCACATGCTTCCGCCGGTGCTTCGCGGCCGGTGTCGGACGTCATCACCCGGCAGCTCAGATATTCCAGGCGCGTCATCCACAGCGCGATGCCAAACTTTCGCGTGAGCCAGCCTGCCATGCCGATGTGGTCAGGATGCATATGAGTGACGAACACGCGCGTCATACTGCGCCGATCAGGAGCGGCCGCAAACAGCTCGCGCCAGGTCTTTGCCGCATCTTCGGTGCGCGCGCCGGTGTCGACGATGGCCCAGCCCTCGCCGTCGTCGAGCGCCCACAGGTTGATGTGGTCGAGACCCCCGAAGGGCAAGGGCATCCGGATCCAGTGCACTCCCGGCGCGACCTCAAGGATCTTGCCTGCCGGGGGAGGCGCATCGAACGGGTAGACCAATGCGGTTTTCGCTGCGGCGGCAGTCGGGTCTTCGAGACTGTTGTTGGTCATCGGATCAACCTTTCGATACGGCAGTGAACTTTGGCTTCAAGTGTGCACGCCATTTGCCCGCAGCGCGGGTGTCAGTGAACGCATGAAGTTGGAAGCAGGCCGTATGCGCATCGCCCAGGTTGCCCCATTGTTCGAAAGCGTGCCGCCGAAGCTGTACGGCGGCACCGAGCGCGTCGTTGCTTACCTGACGCACGAACTGGTCCGCCAAGGTCATGAGGTGACGCTCTTCGCGAGCGCGGACTCATCGACGGATGCGCGCCTGGTACCCGCATGCAAACGTGCACTGCGCCTGGAAGGGCGCAGCATCGACCACCTGCCGTTGCACGTCCTGCAGCTCGAGCACGTGATGCAACGTGCCGCCGAGTTTGACGTCATTCATTTCCACACCGACTGCCTGCACTTTCCATGGGCGCGCCGCCATCCATGCAGGCATATGACCACCATGCACGGTCGGCTCGACCGCCTGGAGCTGGTGCCGCTTTTCGAGGAGTTCGCAGAGATGCCCATGGTGTCGATCTCCGAAGCGCAACGCGCGCCGCTGCTTCGGGTCAACTGGCAGGCGACTGTCCATCATGGTTTGCCCTCGAATCTGCTTTCGTTGGGCAAGGGTGGGGGAGGGTATTACGCCTTTCTTGGACGAATTTCCCCCGAGAAGCGGGCAGACCGGGCGATCGAGATTGCAAAGCGCCTGAAAAAACCTGTGCGGATTGCCGCGAAAGTCGATCCGGCGGACCGTCAGTACTTCGAGACGCAGATCGAGCCACTGCTCAATGATCCGCTGGTCGAGTATGTGGGCGAGATCGGCGAGCGCGACAAGCAGGCGTTTCTCGGCAATGCAATCGCACTGCTGTTTCCGATCGACTGGCCTGAGCCCTTCGGCCTCGTGATGATCGAATCCATGGCCTGCGGCACGCCGGTCGTCGCCTGGCGCCGGGGCTCGGTCCCGGAGATCGTCGACCACGGCATCACTGGTTTCATCGCCGATGGAATGGATGAAGCCGTCGAAGCCGCGCGAAGCGCCGCTGCCTTGAGTCGTGCCCGCTGCCGACAGCGCTTCGAGGAGCGTTTCACCGCCGAGCGCATGGCGCGCGAATATGTGGCCGTTTACGAGCGGCTGATGTGACAGTCACTTCAGGGAGAACCGACGCATGACTGACGACGTGCTCAAGGTCCATGACCAGTACTACATCAGTTCGACCTCACCACGCCTTGATCATCGCACCCGCGTGCTCAAGAACGGCGACACTTTCGCCGTCTTCGACCGCGTCGGCAATGTCGAGGCGATCGGTCGCAACGAATACGGGCTGTTTCACCAGGACACACGCTACCTCTCGCGCCTGGCTTTGCGAATGGCTGCCCACGGCGCGCCA
>DASTGE010000351.1:0-2287 GCA_035719405.1 Burkholderiaceae bacterium | reverse complement strand
CTGCGCGCGCTCTTGCCGAGCAGCCGAAGCAACTCGAAACGGCCCAGGCGGGGTGTTGATGAGGGTGCGGCAGATGCGGCCATTGGAAGTACAACGAAACTCCACCTTGCATTGGACTGCGCGCCGCCAGCGGCCGATGCGAAGAAGAGCACGGAAAAACCTGCGCAATTGCAACTGACCCGGATGCGCGGGCGTCTCGCGCACAAGACCACGAACGACCGCGAACGCGGACCCGCATGCAAGCGCGGTGAGGCCCGTCACCACTGATGAGAGCCTTAACCGCCTCACGCTTCGATCAACTCACCGCCCGCTGTGATGAACGCGGCACGCACCCGGTCGTCCGGTTGCAGGCGCTGCAATACCGCACGGTAGCGCTCGATCTGCTCCCGATAGTCCGCGACCGCTTGAGGCCTGGACTGGAGCTTGTAGTCGAGCACCCACCAGGTCCGGCCGTCTTCGCTGTCGAAGGCGACAAGCCGGTCGAGCCGGACGAGATCGGCGCCGTCGGCCAACGTCACCTCGTTGCCCGCCCACGAGTGGGCCTCAGGATTGAAGAACCGATGCACGGCCGGGCTTTGCAGCACCTGGGTCGCCAGCTGCTGCAGCTCGGGGGCCATCGCGGGCTCCAGCCCGAACGCAGCAGCGGCAGCTTGGGCAAGCGCAGGCAGGTCAGACCGGGCCGGCTGGGCCGCCGTGGCCCACTCCAGCACACGATGCAACGCCTGACCCACGCGCGCGGCCCGTTCGTCGACGGCGTCGGTCCGTGGTCGCATGGGTGGGGCGGCGGGCTCGAACAGTGGTCCTTCTGGGAGGTCGAGATACTCGATTCGCGCTGGCATGTCCCGCATGAGGCTTGCGCATTCGGGAACCCATGGCACGGTATGCGGGACCACTCGCGACCACCAGGAAGCCTCGGCGGCCGATTGGAACGAAGTGACGGCGGACACCACGAGCCGCTCGCGTGCACGGGTCATTGCGACATACAGTCCGTTGAGCTCTTCGCGCTCGCGCGCCGCCCGCTCCCGCTCCAGAGCGGGACGCAGCGAAGGGACGCCGCGCGACTCGCTTGCCACAAAGGCGCAGCGAACGGGAGCGTCAGTGTCCACAGGCCATTCAACGAGCAAAGTCGAGGTTTCGGGCCGTGGGGCGCCGGCGTCGCAGTCCATCAGGATGACCGCCCGCGCCTCCAGGCCTTTCGCCCCATGCACGGTAAGCAGCTGCACGGCATCGGGCACGACGCCTGCAGACATCTTCAGCGCGCGCCGCTTGAGCGCGCGCACGAAGCCGTAGACAGTGGCATAGCGAGCGCCATCGAGTTGCAGCGACAAACCCAGCAGCTCGCGTACGGCCTCGACCGCGGCGCTGCGCCGGGGCGCGGGCACGCAGGCGAACAGGCGCGGCATCAGTTCTCCTTCGGCCACGATGCGGTCCAGCAGGTCGTGCGGCGGCAGCTGTTGCATGGCGAAGGCCCACCGCCCGAGCAACTGCGACGCGCGCTGCAGCGCAGGAGATGCCTGCGCAGCGTGTTCCTGCAGCGCCCGCCACCAGCGGCGCGGACCGCCGCGCTGGGAGAGCCAAAGCAGATCCTCGTCGGATGCGCCGAACAAGGGGCTGCGCAAGGCCTGGGCCAGCGACAGGTCATGACCAGGCGACGCCAGCGCGTCCAGCACGGCGACGAGGTCGCGTACCTCGGGCGCATCCATGAGTGCGTTGTCTTCGGGCGCGATGTATGGGATGTGTCGTGCCTGAAGCGCGAGCGCGGCAGCCCCAAGCAGTGCACGCCTTCGCGCCAGCACGAAGATCTCGCCCGGTGCAATGCCATCGCGCCCGATGAGCGCCTCGACCGCCCGTGCCACCTGCTGCGCCTCGTCCTGTCGCAGCGTCTGCTCGGGTTCGCGGCGGGGCGTGGTGAGGCTGTCGCGCCAGCCGGCGGGCGTGGCGGCAGCATCACCCTCACGATCACGACGCTCGATGCGCGGCAGGCTTTGTACGACACTGCCTTCGATGTCCTCGGCGCCGGTCGTGTGCCGGCGAAAGCCTTGGAAGCCGCCCTGCTCCCCGGCCACCTCGAAAACGGCGTTGACCGTCTCCAGGACCGCAGGCGCGTTGCGTCGGGTGTGATCACATTCCAGCACCGAACCGCCGAGTGCCTGCGCGACGAAATCGCGCGCCGCGGCGAATACCCGCGGCTCCGCGCCCCGGAAGCGATAGATGCTCTGCTTCGGATCTCCGACGATGAAGACCGACGGCGGCCGGTGTCCACTTGCACCCCCGCCGGCCCCGGAAT